>NZ_JBMDKJ010000016.1:0-133414 GCF_057809655.1 Niveispirillum sp. FG148 | reverse complement strand
CGACTGAGATGCGCCAATCCAGGCGCACGGGACCTCACAGAACCCTCCAGATTCCATTGGCTATCGGAATGTGATTCAACGAGGTCTCTGGAAGAGGAGAGACGTCGTCATCCTCGACAATCTGGGAAGCCACAAGGGAAAGGAAGCCCGCAAGGCCGTCCGCGACGTCGGTGCGCGCCTCCTGTTCCTGCCGCCATACAGTCCCGACCTCAATCCAATCGAGATGATGTTCGCCAAGCTCAAGACGCTCGTCCGAAAAGCCGACGAAAGAACCATCGAAACCACATGGCGACGCATCGGAACCTTGCTCGATAGCTTCAAGCCAGATGAATGTGCCGCATACATCCGTCATGCAGGATATGATTCAATTTAAACCAGACAGACTCTAGCTTGAGGGTGGATTGCTTGTGCTGATCGAGCAATGAGCTGACAGTTATGGCCACACCCGCCCTCGCGAGGGCGGGTGTGGCCATGTGGCCTCTGGTGGGGTTTGATGGAGTTGCGAGCAACATCAACCCTGAGACCGGAGCACGTCATGACTACGGCAGAGAAGGTAGCACGAGGCGTACAGAGTATAACTCACTCTTCGTCCATGCAGGGCATGGCTTGCAACAAACCGAGAATCACCCCGCACAGAAAATAACGATGTATTCTTGAATCGTCAAGCTTGACTACGAGTATTTGGTCCGATAATTTATTTAATTATCGGACCAAATATACCATATCCTTTCAAAAAGAAAACTAATTAACTCCCGATAAATACTGAAATCCATTCAGAAAAACTCCCGTTACCTGGTCAGCATGCACTTTCATGGCTTCCTCAGATGGTACGGGGTCGCCAAAGATCATGACCCGTTGCCATTTCCCCAAGGCCATGACTACGAAATGGGCCGCCAGTTCGCTGGCGGTGTCACCATCGACGCCATCGTCACGCAAGATCCGGGCCACCGGTCCCACCTGATAGCGGTAGAACTGAACACGGGCCATTTCCTGAAGCTCGCGGAATGCCAATCCCTCCCGATAGATCAGCCGAGCCATCTGCATATTCAGGTCTCTGAATAGCTGAATCTGCATTTTCAATGCAAACCCGCTCAGCCGTCCCCGTATGTCCCCGGTATTATCGGTGACCTGAGGCTCTATCTCCTCTGAAATCCTGTCCAGGCAAGCACCGAACAAAGCAATCTTGTCAGGATAGTGATTGTAGACAGTCCGCGTGGAGACCTTGGCACGTTCCGCGATGACACGTACGGAGGCACCATGGAAACCCGTATTTACGAACTCCTGTAACGCCGTGTCCAGCAGCATCTGAAGTTTTTGTCCCGCTTCCTCCGCGCTGGGCCGTCCTGCCCGGCGGGCCTTCTTTGTCTGGCCGTCCATGCTGCTCTGTCCCCGCCCCGCCCGCATCTGATGCACCCTCGATGCCATCTGTCGGCCTGAATTTCCACATTGACTAATTACAACGATAGCTGTAATTAAATCCCACTAACAATGAAAATCAAATAACTTCACGGGAGGCATGAATGCCGGATACCCTGACCTCGGCCGACACGCTGGACCGGGCGATTGATGCGCTGGATCCTGTCGTCGCCTTGCTGTCCCTTATCCAGATCACCGGCGACCGCACGTTGCTGGCCAAGTACAGCTCCGCCCTGGAGGGCACGCAGCACCAGTTGAAGGAGGCTTTCGTCGCCTTCAATCAAGCCCCGCCGCCCAGCGCCGCGTCGCTGGAGGTGGCGGGCCAAGTGCGCGACCTGTTGCGCACCGCCGTCAAATCCGGCCGTCCTTCCATCCTGCCGCATCTCGACCGTCCGCTGTTCCGGCAGATGGCGCGGCTGGCGCTGGGGCTGGACCTGCCGGAAATGTCGATCGAACCGGCCTTCCAGCATGGCGGCTTCACCGCCGACACCCGCGTGCGCCAGCCGCAGCGCACCCCGCCCGCCGGTTTCAAGGTGCTGGTAGTAGGTGCCGGCATGATGGGCATCAATGCCGCCGTGAAGCTGCAGCAGGCCGGTTTCGATTATCAGGTGATCGAGCGGCTGCACGATGTTGGCGGCAACTGGCTGGAGAACACCTATCCGGGCGCTGCCGTCGATACGCCCAGCCGGGTCTATTCCTTCTCGTTCGAGCCCAACGCCTCCTGGACGAAATATTACCCCAATGGCCCGGAATTCCTCTCCTATCTCGGCCGTGTAACGGACAAGTATGGGTTGCGGGAACGGATCGATTTCAACACAAAGGTCGAGGGTGCAGTCTGGGACGAAGAAACCAAGCTTTGGCGGGTCGAGGCGGTCCGCGACGGACAGAAGGTCACCTATAGCGGCAATATCCTGATCATGGCCGTGGGGCCAAACAATGCCCCCAACTTCCCCAAGGTCGACAATCTCGACCGGTTCAAGGGCAAGGTGATCCATTCGGCGCAGTGGGATTATTCGGCCGACCTGACGGGCAAGAAGGTGGTTTTGATCGGCACCGGCTGTTCCGGTGTCCAGGTCGCCACGGCCCTGGCCGATACGGTCGGGGACATGACCATCGTCCAGCGCCAGCCTGAACATGTCATCCCCAACCCCGCCGCCCATGACCCGGTCGATGATCTGGAACGCTGGGCGATGGAGAATATTCCCTTCGTGGTGCAGTGGAAGCGCCTGCAGAGCCTGTCCAGCTCGCTTCAGGACATGCATGGCATGGTCATGAAGGACGAGGAATATGCCAAGCAAACCGGTGGTTTCGGTCCCATCAATGATGGCATCCGCATGATGTGCGACGGCTATCTGAAAAGCCATTTCCCCGACGATCCTGAAATGGTCAAGCTGCTGACCCCACCCTATCCGGTCTTCGCCAAGCGGCCGATCCTGGATTGCGGCTTCTTCGACACGCTGAAGAAGCCTAATGTCCACATCGTCCGGGGCGAATTGACAGCCGCCGACGAGAATGGCGTGATCCTGGCAGACGGCACCCACCTGCCCTGCGACGCGCTGCTGCTGTCCACCGGCTACAAGCTGCATTTCGGGCGGCAATTCGCCATCACCGGCCGGAATGGCCGGACCTTGAAGGAAACGTTCGAGCCCTACCCCTTCTCCTATGAAGGGCTTTTGGTGCCGGGCTTCCCGAACTTCGTGCTGATGGGCGGCCCCTACAGCTTTCTGGTCGCCAACCATGCCGTGGTCAGCGAGCAGCAGGTCCATTACATCCTGGAAATGCTGCAATGGATGGTCGATGCACAGTTGGACAGCATCGATGTCAGCGAGCGGGCGACCCAAGCCTTCGTCGAGGAAATGGACAGCGAACTGTCCAAGACGGCCTGGGTCAATTGCGGCAATGCCCACGGCTATTACCGTGACCAGGGCAAGAAGGTCATTCTGGCCGTCCCCCGACACAATTCCCACATCTGGCACGTGCTGCGCAGTCCTCGGACGCAGGATTTCAACACCACCGTCCGGCCCGATGCAGAACCGGCGCACATGCCCGAGATGAAGCTGCTGACCATCTGAAGACGGCACGGCGCATAAAATTCCAGGGAGGAGCCCATGACGAACACCATTCCGCACGCGGCCACCAGCGACGCCCATTTCAGCTTCTGCAAGATCATCGTGCATGATCTGGACGGGCTGGGCCGCTTCTATCAGACGGTTTTCGGGCTGGTGGAGATGTACCGGGTGGACGCCGACATCGCCGGCCGGCCAATCAGCGAGATCACCTATCTGCCCACATATCCCTATGGCGGGTCGCTGACCCTGCTGAAGTTCAACGATGCGACCGGGCCGGCGCGCGGGGAATCCATTGCGGGCTTCACCACGACGGATATCCAGGCTCTGGTCGATCGCGTGGTCGCGGCCGGCGGCAGGATCGCCGATCCGATCCGATCCATGCCCGAACACAAGCTGCGCGTCGCCTTCATCGAGGACCCGGAAGGGCACCTGACCGAAGTGGTGCAGATGGATGCCTGACCGGCGTCCATCTGCCCATACGACCACCACGACATCGACACGACCCTGCCCGCCCCAACCGCCGGGGCGGGAACGGGATGCTGTTGCCCCAACCCTGGCCACCGCTACCAGCCCCCGTGGAGCCCCCGCCATGATCCGTGAACTTGCCGAGCAGTTCCGCCCCGTCGCCCCGCCGCAGATCATCGAAGACGCCTATACGGCCGACCAGCATCGCCGCCTGTTGCAGATCGTGCGCGACAATGGCCCCTGGCCGCTGATCTTGGCCGAGAATTTCAAGACGCCGGAGGAAGTCATCGCTGCCACATCCGGCACCATTCCAGAAGGGGTGGAACTGACCTGGGACATGATCATGAACCCGGTGTTCCGGGGTTATCTGGCCCGCGCCGGCGTCTGCTTCCACCCGGAAATCGAGGATTGCTACTACAATTCCCGCTTCCTTGAACTGGTCCGGAATTATTGGGACTGCCGCTATGCGGAGCCGGAGACGTTCCTGTTCAATATCCAGGGACCGACCCCCATCGGCGGGCCGCCGCATCTGGACGGCACCGTGTTCCGTGGCATGACCATGGAAAACACGCCGCTGTGGCTGCTGTTGACCATGAACAAGTCGTGCCTGTTCAAACATTGGCAGGCCAAGAAGGGCCAGATCATCGCCTGGTACTACAAGGGTCGGATCGGCGGCGGCTTCAATTGCTGGCCCGACGGTCCCAGCGGGGCGCCGGTTTCGATCAACGGCCCGTTGTGGGGCCGCGCGGTGGTGGTAGAGAACGAACGCATGTTCCATCATGGCCAGGCCTGCGGCCCGGTCGCCCAACGCAAGCCGAAGGGACTGGACATCACGTCAACCTTCGGAGCCGATCCCGATGATCCGACCGGCTGGCAGATCGAAACCTTCGGCAAGGTGAACCAGAAGGTGCCAGAAGCGGACATGCGCTTCCTGGTCCATTGGGGGGCCAAGCTCTACAAGGATTTCGGCGAATTGAAGGTCGCCTACGACCATACTGACGACATCACCGCCGATCAGGCGCTGAACATCCTGGTGGATGACATGCGCAGGCGCGGCATCGCCTTCGAGATGCCGACCGATCCGATGAACGACCGCAAATTCATAGGCTTGGTCAGTCAGGTCTACGACATTGGCGGGCCGACCAATATCCCACCCGACGCCATCGACGAGCCGGCAGCCGCCTGACCATGCCCGAATGACGCAAGCCAGGAGGAAACGATGAGAAACGATATCGGCAGCGAGGCCTATCTGCGCATGCTGCGCATCCGAGGCTTCGAAGAGGCGGTGACCGGTCTGATCACCGAGGGTAGCGTACCCGGCGCCTGCCATTCCAGTGCGGGTCAGGAGGCAGCGATCGTCGGCGCCTGCATGGCGCTGCGCCTGGATGATTATATGTCCGGCACCCACCGTTCGCACGGGCATCCCATCGGCAAGGGGGCGAACCTGAAGCCGCTGATGGCCGAAATCCTGGGCAAGGCCACGGGCATCTGCAAGGGGCGCGGCGGGTCGATGCACCTGACCGACAAATCCGTGGGCAGCATCGGGGAATCCGCCATCGTCGGCGGCGGCATCCCCCTGGCGGCTGGTGCGGCGCTTAGCGCCCAGGTGCGCGGTACCGACCAGGTGGCGCTGACCTTCTTCGGCGACGGCGCCGTGAACGAAGGCGTGTTCCACGAATCCCTGAACATGGCCTCCATCTGGAAGCTGCCGGTGATCTTCTTCTGCGAAAATAACGGCTACGCCGCCGTGACATCCGCGACGAAGACCCATGGCCAGCCCGATGTGGCTCGCCGCGCCGACGGCTATGGCATGCCAGGCATCATCGTCGATGGCCAGGATTTCGATGCGGTTTATGCCGCCACGGTCGAGGCCGTGGCACGGGCGCGGCGGGGAGACGGTCCGACCTTGATCGAAGCGAAGACCTATCGCTTCGACGAGCATTGCGTCGGCCTGTTCATCAACGGCAATTATCGCCCGGCTGAGGAAATCGCTCATTTCAGAAATGAACGTGACCCGCTTCGCTTGCTGCGCACCCGGCTGGTGGAGAACGGCGTCCCAACCGACGCGCTGACCGAGATCGAGGCCCGTGCCGCCGCCGCCGTGGAAGAGGCCGTGTCCTTCGCCAAGGACAGCCCCTATCCCGAACCGGAAGAGGCGTTCGAGCTTGTCCACGCCAATGCCATTCCCATCCGCCGGTAACGGGGACGACAGATCATGAACGACGTGACGACCAAGCGGATGACCTATCTCGACGCGCTGGGCCTGGCGCAGCGCGAGGAGTTGGAGGGGAGTTCCGACACCATCATCATCGGCGAGGATATCTCGCTCTACGCAGCCGGCGGCGCCTATGGCAATACCGACGCCAAACGCATCCGCAGCGCGCCGATTTCCGAATGCGGCTTCGTCGGCATGGCGGTGGGCGCGGCCATCACCGGCCTGCGCCCCATCGTTGACCTGACCATCGCCAATTTCGTCTATCTGGCCGCCGACCCGATCATCAACCAGGCAGCACGCCTGCGCTATATGACGGGTGGGCAGTTCAAGGTGCCGCTGACCGTGCGTGCCTCCATGTGGCACAGTCAGGCCAACGCCGCCCAGCATTCCGACCGGCCCTATCCGATGTTCATGAACATTCCGGGCCTGAAGATCGTCGTGCCGGCCACGCCCAGCGATGCCAAGGGCCTGCTGAAGGCCGCCATCCGCGACGACGATCCCGTGCTGGTGTTCGAGGATAATGACCTGTGGGGCATGCGGGAGGAGGTGCCGCTGGACACCGATTTCGTGGTGCCCATCGGCAAGGCCGCCGTGCGCCGCAGCGGCACGGATGTCAGCATCATCTCCGTCGCCGGCTGCCTGCGCCATTGCCTGAAGGCGGCCGACGAGTTGGCGGCCGATGGGATCAGCGCCGAAATCATCGACCTGCGCACCCTGCTGCCGCTGGATAACGAGGCGATCCTGAATACCGTCGGCCGGACCGGGCGGGTGGTGATCGTCGATTACGCGCACCGCACCTGCGGTGCCGCCGCCGAGATTGCGGCCATCATCGCGGAGGACGGGTTCGATCTGCTGAAAAAGCCGGTCCGGCGCGTGGTGACGCCCGACATCCCCATCCCGTTCAGCCCCCCGATGGAAAAGCCGCTCTACCCGAGCAAGGACAGCATCATCGCAGCGGTTCGGCAATTGATGTGAGACCGCCGACCGGTGGCGCTTGAGGCGAACGAACGACAGGAAAGAAGACCATGCGCGTCAAGGTCGTGATGCCCAAATGGGGCACGGGCATGAATGAGGGCACCATCCTCAAATGGCTGAAGGCCGTGGGAGACCGGGTTGAGGCCGGGGAGCCGCTGGTGGAGATCGAAACCGCGAAATCCACGCAGGAACTGGAGGCGCCGGCCACCGGCATCCTGACCCAGATCCTGCTGGCGGAGGGAACGGAAGCCGAAGTCCGCACCCCTATCGCGGTCATCGAAACCACTTGAGGGAAATCCGGACGTGAATAGTGGGAAGAACGGCACCGGCCCCGACATAACCGGCAGGATTGCCCTGGTGACGGGCGCCAGCCGGGGCATCGGCCGGGCCATCGCCCAGCGGCTGGCCTCTGCCGGTGCCATTGTCTATGTCACCGCCCGTTCCCTGGACCGGGAAGTCGGCGATAACAGGCGTGCGGCACGCAAGATCATCCCCGGTACCCTGGCGGAGACGGTGGACCTGATCGAAAGGGCCGGCGGCCGGGCCGTCGCCATCGCGGCGGATCTGGAGAATGTGCAGGAATGCGACGGGCTGATCGACCGGGTGGTCGCGGCAGACGGCGGACTGGACATCCTGGTCAACAATGCCGGCTTCTGCGATTTCATCAGCGTCGAGGAGATGTCGAACGGCGTGTTCGACCGGACCATGAACCATTATCTGCGGGTGCCTTTCGCCCTGTCGCGCGCCGCCATCCCGCATATGCGCCAGCGGGGTGCCGGCTGGATCACCAACATCACCTCGGCCCAGGCGCTGCCGGTAACGCGGCCGTTTCCCGATTATCTGGCTGTCAGCGGCGATGCCGTCTATTCAGCGGCCAAGGCGGCGGTCAACCGCCTGACCCAGGGGCTGGCGGCGGAATTGCTGGCGGCGAATATCGCCGTCAATGCCGTGGGGCCGTCAACCGCCATCCGCACGCCGGGGGCCGCCGACTATATCCCCGGCGATTACCCGACGGAGGACGTGGCCTATCTGGCGGAAACCGTGCTGGCGATGAGCCATCTGCCGGCGCAGGCCCGGACGGGCCTGATCGCGCACAGCATGCATTTCCCCTGGCACCACGACATCCCTGTCCATAGCCTGGATGGTCGTGCCCTGCTGCCAAGAACGGCCCCGCCCGTCTGGTCCAGCCGGGCGATCAACCCTTCGGGAGAGTGAAGGCCCCCCGCGCGCGTCGCCAGCCTAGGGCGCGACTGATGGCGTGCGCCGTCTCCGTCACGGGTGTCACCAGTTCCCGCATGCGCTCGTCGCTCATGTATTGGGCGGCACTGGACAGGCTGATGGCGGCGACGATCCGGCCGTTCACGCCCCGGACGGGGGCCGCCACGCAGCGGATACGATCCTCATTCTCTTCCAGATCGAAAGCATGCCCGCCTTCGGCATAGGTGCGCATATGCCGCTCCCAGGCGGGCCAGTCGCCGGCGACACCGTACCGGGCTTCGAAGAAGGCGCGCCATCGCGCTGGTGCCTCATCCAGGATCAATGCCTTGCCCAGGCCCGTGGAGGCGACGGGGTGGCGTTCGCCGACGCGCGACCCGATCTCGATCCGCCGCCGGCCAGGAATCTTGTCCAGATACAGCGCGTTGGCACCGTCCAGGATGCCCAGATGCACCGTATCCTCGGTCGCGGCAGCCAACTCCTCGATGAAGGGCCAGGCGATACGGGGAATATCCATCTGCTGACGGGCCATGTATCCCAGTTCCAGCAGCTTTGGCCCCAGTTGATACCCCTCGCGCGGGGACAACAGCAGGTAACCACGCTCCACCAACGCGGCAGCAAGACGGTGCGTCGTGCTGCGCGTCAGATCCAGATGCTGCGCCAGCCGGGCCAGACTGATCGCCCCTTCCGATACCGTTTCCAGGATATCAAGACCCCGCTGCAGCGTCTGGCTGCCGCTTGGCGCTGACTTGGGGTCGATGGTATCGGGGGGCGCCATATCGGTCATTTCCAGACAGCGCTCAATGCCTGCCGCCGCCGGCGAGGGCATTGCCGGCCCCGATGATGACCGTCGACAAAAGCAGCACGCCGATGCCCGCCCAGACGATGGCCCGCGTGCGGGCACTGGCACCGGCCCATTCCAACCCCCACAGCGTGGAGAACAGGATGATGGAGGCCATGTACAAGGTCCAGGAGGAGAAGCCATAGGCTCCCATCTGGCTTTCACCCATCGTGTAGAAGCAGAACGGCAGGTACCAGAGCATGCCGCCCAGCGCCGCCAGCAGGGAATTGCGGCCCAATGCGGACCGGCCCCCGCCCCGGCGTCTTCCGATCAGTTCAGCGGTGCTGCCATTGCGCACGATCAGCAATCCGCACCACAGCGCGTTGGTGGTCAAACCACCAGCCAGAACCACGCACAGGACCGGCAGACCCTGCCACAGCGGACCGGTTCTGGCGGCCAGCGTCAGGTCGCGGGTCAGCTGGCCCGCCGCCAGCCCGAAGGCAAAGCAACTGGACATCACGCCGGAGAAGGCGGCCACCGCCGACCCTTGCGCAGGCTGAACTCCACCACGCCGGCGTCGCCGGACCCGGCCATTTCTCGTTCCTTGGCACGGCCGGCCCTGGCCACCAGCTGGATGCCGCCAACCGTGACCAGGATACCGGACAGGGTCGTGGAGCCACCCGTGGTCCGGGCCAGATCGATCCGCGTGCCGGCGAAAATCGACGGGCCCAGCGTGCCGATGACCGTCGTCAGGCCCAGATAGCGCATGGCCAGGCCAAACCTCAGGCCTCCTAAGCCCCACAGCGCGCCATAGCCTGCACCAGAGCAAGGTATCGGCTGGCGTCGCCGGCAAACCGCCGATCAGGCCGTTGGCCTGCACGCCCGCGACCAGCCATGGTGTCACCGCCCAGGAGAACAGACCATCGACGATCCAGAGTATCTCGCACGACCAGCGTTCGATCCGCTTGCAGGGTACGTAGAAGCTGGCGGACGCCAAGCCGCCAAACCAATGCAGCAGCAAGCCGATAATCAGTGCCGGCATGATCCCCCGATAAGTATGGAAAGCCGCCCCCTGCCGGGCCGGGCGGGAGGGGTGATCCCCTCCGCAGCCACCCTTTATCCCAATCTCCCCTGATCGTGACCGATCAAGGGAGATTTCATGCCCCCTCAGGCGCCGGGCCGGCAGTCGCCGGCCTCCAATCCGCCTAAAGGTCAACCTTTAGGCGGATTGGCATTACTTCGCCCGCGGCAGCTTGGCGAATTCCGCGTCCAGATCGGCCAGCACCTTGTCAGTTATGGCGTCGGGGGAATAGGACTGGATATCCTTCAACGTCATGGCACGGGCCAGATCGATCTGGTCGCCGTTGGTCATACCTGGAATATACTTGTCCAGCAGAGCGCGGGTGGCGGGATCGTCCAGGAGGGTGCCGATCTCCGTCTTGGTGGTGCTGTACTGCTCCCCGCCTGTGGCATGGGCCGGGGCAAGAACCGAAGCACCGACGGTCGCAGTCAACAGCGCCAGCCAGATGGTCAGTATCTTCTTCGTCATTCTTCTCTCCCTTGACGGCGAAAGCCGGTCTGCTTGCTTTGATGGTGGTAGCTGCCCCATGGGCGTCGCTGCGCCCGAAGCGGCGACGGCCACAATATAGGATGCTCGTTCATAATATGAAACAGAAAGTCAGTGTTTACTCACTATTTTACCGCCAGATGGTTCGCCTTGCTACGATGGGACGGACCGGATCATTACCCTCAGCTTGACCCATCCGCCGACCTCAAAACCAACAGCCCAAACAAAAGTAAGTGATCACTTATTTTCGTTTGACGGCCAAAATTCCAACATGTAGGAGTTAATCCCATAAATCGAAATCAAACAAACATCCAAAGGGGAGGATCACATGAGCCACAGTTCCAGGAATGCCTTGCTTGTCGCCACCGCCCTGGCATCAAGCCTGTTCTCCACGGCCCATGCGCAGCAGGTGGCGCAGCAGCCGGCTGCCCAGGACGATATCCTGGCCGAAATCATCGTCACGGCGCAGAAGCGCGGCGAACGTCTGCAGGACGTGCCCAAGTCGATCGACGTCGTCACCGGCGCAACTGCGGAAAAGCTGGCGCTGACCAATTTCCGCGACATCCAGCAGCTGTCCCCCGGCCTCAGCCTGGAATCGAAGGAACCGTCGAACAATGCCATCACCCTGCGCGGGGTTGGCTTCGACCCGAATTCGGGTACTTCCTCCACAGTGGACGTCTATCTGAACGAGGTGCCGATCAACGCCCAGACGGCGTTCAAGGGCCTCTATGATGTCGGTCAGATCGAGGTTCTGCGCGGGCCGCAGGGCACGCTGCGCGGCCGCACTTCGCCGTCGGGCGCCATCACCGTCACCACGCGCCGGCCGGACCTGAACGAGGCCAGCGGCTTCATCCAGCAGACCGTCACCGATCAGGACGGCTACAATACCCAGGCCGCCATCGGTGCCCCGATCATCGAGGACAAGCTGGCCTTCCGCCTGGCCGGGCTGTTCGACAAGAATGACGGGCTGGGTGCCGAAAACCTGCGCAACGGTTCGGAGGACAAGGACAAGACGCGCAGCCTGCGCGCCAGCCTGGCCTTCGACCCGACGGATAACCTGTCCATCGGCCTGACGCACCAGTACCTGATCAACCAGACCGTGGCCAACCCGATTGCTTTCACGGCCGCGGGCCAGACGACAAACCCGGTGCTGACGACGGACGACCGCAAATCCGTGACCTACGGGCCGACGGAATACAGCTTCCGCAGCAATATCACCACCCTGACAGGCGATCTCGATCTGGACGAGATGCAGGTGAGCTACGTCGGCGGCTACCAGAAGATCTATAACGGCCGTGTGTCCGACTTGGCGCGTGGCGGCTCCATTCCTAACTACACGCAGATGCAGGATTTCCAGAGCAACACGCGGTTAGTGACGCAGGAATTGCGCCTGTCCTCCAGCGACGACCCCTTCTGGAACTATATTTTTGGCGCCTACTACGACAACGCCAAGGTGCCGACAACGGTACACCAGAAGCAGGTGATCTTCGGGCTGGGCCCGGTGCCGGCGCCGCCGCCAGCCTTCGGCGTCATCGATATCAACATCGATATTCCGGGCAAGGTGGAGAATTATGCCGCCTTCACCGACCAGCGTTTCCAGATCACGCCGGATGATCTGTTCGAGGTCGGTCTGCGCTATCAGGAACAGAAGTTCAACCGTCGCTTCATCCAGACGCTGAGCGGCCCGGCGTTGGGCCCCTTCCCCATCGTGCAGGACGGCATCGCCCCTGCTAATCAGCGGGGCAAGTACAAGCAGGTGACCGGTTCTTCAAGCTGGAAGCATAATTTCAGCAAGGAGCTGATGGGCTATCTCAGCTATGGTCGCTCCTACCGCCCCGGCGGCGTGACCTCCACCACGGCGCAGCTGGACGAGGATCTGCTGCTGTTCAAGCCGGAGAAGTCCGACAGCTACGAGGCGGGCCTGAAGGGCACGGTCTTCGACCAGCGCGTCACCTATACGATCGCCGTCTATCAGCAGAATTTCGACAATTACCAAGCCTATACGGGCAGCTACCTGTCGGTATCGACCCAGCGCAACGGTATCGTGGACAACAACCACGCCCCCACCTTCAACGCCGATGCCAGGGTGCGCGGCATCGAGGGTACATTGAGCGGGGAGTTGTTCGACGGGTTCCAGACCAGCCTGTCCGTCACCTACAATGACGCCCAGTTCAAGGACGCACTGGCGCCTTGCAACGACTATAATGGCGACGGCGTGCCAGACACGGTGGGCGCCCCCAGCGTGCCCGTCGGCCAGCAGATCGCCAGATGCCGCCTGTCGGGCCGGTTGAGCTCCCAGGCAAAGTGGGGGGTGAGTGCCAACCTTGAATATACCGCCGGCTTGTCCAGCAGCCATGAAGGCTTCATCCGCAGCCTGCTGAACTATGTGCCGAAGCGGACCGATCCGTTCCAGAACATCCGCTACAACGACCTGCTGAACAACAGCTTCTTCGTCGGGTTCCGCGATGTGGACCGGACCTATGAAGTGTCGCTGTTCGTGAAGAACATCGCCGACGTCTCCACCCTGACCACGCGTGGCGGTGCCCAGGTCGATTACAGCTTCTATAATAGCGGCTATGAGATCGGACAGCCGCAGCGTGCGCGGGAAATCGGCATGATGGTCCGTTACGCATTCGACTGATCGATGGCGCATCCGGCCCTCCATCGTTCCGAGAAGGCGATGGAGGGTCCAAGATCAAAACAATCAGGCAGATTGAATAATCGGAGGAAAACCATGCGGGCAGCCCTGTGCGCCTTCACGTCGCTTCTGGCCATCGCAACCGGTGCAGCGAACGCTGCCGAATATCCGCCGGACGCCGATGCGAAGGCCCAGGCCGTGCTGGAACGGCTGACCCTGGAAGAGAAGATCAGCCTGCTGCATGGCCCCATGCCGCTGCTGATGCCCAAGGCAAAACGTCCGGAAGGGATCGCCATGGGGGCCGGCTACATCGCCGGCATTCCGCGTTTCGGTATTCCCTACCAGACGGCCAGCGACGCCAGCCTGGGCGTGGCGAACCTGAACAATGGCCGCCCCGGCGATGTGGCTACCGCCCTTCCCTCTGGCCTGGCCCTTGCCTCGACCTGGGATCCCGCCCTTGTCCGGCGCGGCGGCGTAATGATCGGTTCAGAAGCCCGCGCCAAGGGCTTCAACGTCATGCTGGTCGGGGGCGTCAATCTGGTGCGCGACCCGCGCGCGGGTCGCAATTTCGAATATCTGGGCGAGGATCCGCTGTTGGCCGGCCGGCTGGTCGGTCACGCCATCGCCGGCGTGCAGTCCAACAACATCATCGCCACCATCAAGCATTTCTCGCTGAACAACCAGGAGACCGGCCGCAACGTGCTGTCGGTGAAGATGGATGAGGCGCCGATGCGTGAAAGCGAGCTGCTGGCGTTTCAGATCGGCATGGAGATCGGCGACCCAGGCTCTGTCATGTGCGCCTATAACCGCGTCAACGCCATCTTCGCATGCGAGAACCCGTTCCTGCTGAACGACGTGCTGCGACGCGACTGGGGCTTCAAGGGTTATGTCATGTCCGACTGGGGTGCGGTGCATTCTACCGAGGCCTTGGTCCACGGGCTGGACCAGCAGTCCGGTGAACAGTTGGACGGCAAGAAATATTTCTCCGACCTTCTGGAAAAGTCGCTGGCCGCCGGCACTATCCACTTATCAGCCGTGGACACCGCCGCCCGCCGCATTCTGCGCACCCTGTTTGCTCATGGCGTCATCGACAATCCCGTTACCCTGGGCAGTGTCATCGATTACACCGCCAATGCCAAAATCGCCCAGAAAGCGGCAGAGGCGGGAATCGTCCTGCTGCGTAACGAGAATAAACTTCTGCCCCTGTCCGGGGATGTGAAGCGTGTCGTGGTTATCGGCGGCAATGCCGACATCGGCGTGCTGGCCGGCGGCGGTTCCAGCCAGGTGGTCTCCGTTGGTGGTCTCGCCAAGGAGGTCTCCGTCAAGGGTTCCTTCGCCAAGCGAACCTATCATTCCTCCTCGCCCCTGGCCGCCCTGAAAGCGGACCTGCCGGGAGCCGAGGTAACCTATCTGGACGGCAGCGACCCGCAGGCGGCAGCCAAAGCTGCCGCCCAGGCCGACATCGCCATCGTCTTTGCCGAAAAATGGGCCACGGAATCCGTGGATCAGCCGGACCTGACCTTGGGCGATGGGCAGGATGCGCTGATCACCGCTGTCGCGGATGCCAATCGTCACACCATCGTTGTGCTGGAAACCGGCAATGCCGTCACCCTGCCCTGGCAGGATAAGGTCGGGGCCGTGCTGGTCGCCTGGTATCCCGGTCAGCGCGGCGGGGAAGCCATCGCCAATGTGCTGACCGGTGCCGTCAACCCGTCGGGCCGTCTGCCGGTCACCTTCCCGGCCTCCCTCGACCAGTTGCCGCTGCCGGTGCTGCCCGGCTCCGACGCCCCGCCAGCCGACAAGGAGACCCGGTCGGTCTATGGGCTGCAGGCCAATCTGAAGCCGTTCGATTATGTCTATCCGGAAGGGTCGGATGGCGGTTACCGCTGGTTCGCGCGCAAGGGCCATCAGCCGCTCTACGCCTTCGGCTACGGCTTGTCCTACACGAATTTCGGTTACAGCGGGCTGGTGCTGGAAGGCGGGAACAGCTTGCGTGTGCGCTTCACCGTCACCAACAGCGGCAACCGCGACGGGGCCGACGTACCCCAGGTCTATGTCTCCCGTCCCGGTAAGGCCAAGCGCCTGATCGGCTGGGACAAGCCTTCCCTCAAACCCGGTGAAAGCCGGGAAGTGGTGGTGGAGGCTGATCCCCGTATCGTCGGTGATTTCGACGCCAAGGCGCAGCGCTGGATCGTGCCCGCCGGCCGTTACACGGTGGAGGTGGGCCGTTCGGCCATTGATACGGTGCTGACCGGCGCCGTCGATCTGGCGAAGACCACGCGTAAGCCCTGATCCGAACCGGAGGTCCCCTGATGAAGCCCTTGCGCGCCCTGTTGCTGTCCGCCTGCGCCGCCGCCATCGCTCTGACCCCGATCGCGGTACAGGCACAAAACCTTGAGCAGATGTTTCATTCCCCGCCAAAGGAGGCGCGGCCCCTGCTGCGTTGGTGGTGGCCGGGCAATGCGGTGACGGCAGAGAAGCTGCGCGAGCAGATCGCCCAGATGGACAAGGCCGGTTTCGGCGGGGCGGAAATCCAGTCCTTCAATCCCGGCGTGCCCAATCTCAGCACCTGGGAGAAGGACAGTATCAACACCTATGCCCTCCCCGCCTTTTTTGCCAATGTCCGCGCGGCAGCGGAAGCAGCACAGGCGCATGGCATGGTGCTGGATTACACGCTGGGATCGGCCTGGCCCTCCGGTGGAGGCTTCGCCATCCCGCCGGAAAAGGCCTATTTGGAACTGGCCATGGCCCGCACGGAGGTGACCGGCGGCAGCAAGGAAAAGATCACGCCCGCTATCCCGACACGGACCAAGCGGCTGGGCGCCCTGTCCAGCTTCGATCCACGGTCGAAGGGCCCCCGCGCCGCCGACTGGCCGGCACGGATGGATGCGCGGGCGCGCATCGTCGCCGTGCTGGCCGTGAAGGGCACCACCCCCGAACTGGACAAGCCCGCCGCCACGGCAGGTCTGGTACTGACCCCCTGGGGGGACGTGAAGCAGCCGGGAGTGCTGGACCCTGCCAGCATCCTGGTCCTGACCGACAAGCTGCGGGATGACGGCACCCTTGACTGGAAACCGCCGCCCGGCACCTGGCAGGTTTTTGTCTTCAAGCAGTTCGCCGCTAATGTCGGCGTGCTGGCCGGGAGCGGCGAGGGGCCGCAGCTGATCCTGGACCATATGGATAAAACAGCCTTTGCCGCCCACGCCGCCCGCGTCGGCGACCCGCTGCGCCCGAATTTGGGCAACGCGATGGGGGCGATGCGCGCCGGCTTCGTGGACAGTCTGGAACTGATGCAGGATCTGCCCTGGACCGGCGACTTCCTGGCCCAGTTTCAGCAGCGCCGGGGCTATGACCTGACGCCCTACCTGCCGCTGGTCATCCAGCCGGGCTGGATGCAGGCCTGGGGCGAACACTGGTCGCCACCCTATTTCAATGATGCCAAAGGCGACATCGCGGATCGGGTGCGCGCCGATTATCGCCGCACCATTTCCGACCTGATGTTTGAAGGGTTCATCGAACCATTCGTGGCCTGGAACCATTCCAATGGTCTGAAGGCCAAGTTCCAGGCCCATGGCGGGGCGCTGGATATCGTGCGCGGCTATGGCATCGTCGATATTCCGGAAACGGAGGATCTGGTCCATGACGGCGATCCGATCTTCATGCGGTTCGCCCGGTCCGGTGCGCATCTCTACGGCCGATCCATCATCTCGGCGGAAAGCCTGGTCTGGAAGGACCATCCTTACGACGTGACGCCGGATGAGATGCGCCGCCGCGTCGACCTGATACTGGCCGGCGGCGTAAACAGCTTGGTGCTGCACGGTTTCAATTATGAACGGGCGGACGCGGTCTGGCCCGGCTGGCACGCGTTCCAGCCCAGCGCCTTCGCCGCCGGCTTCAGCACCATGCTGAACGAGGCCAATCCGATTTGGGCCGGCATACCAACCCTGGCGGGCTATATCACCCGCCTGCAGGCTGTGCTGCGCCAGGGAACCGCCATTGTGCCGGTGGCCTATTTCTACGGCCAGACCGGCTATTATGTCGGGATAGAGGATGCCGGGGCCGGCGCCCAGGCGGTCGAGAAGGCATTCCTGGCCGCCGGCTATGATTTCGACCGCATCAACCCGGACGCCATCGCCGATGCCAGGGTGGAAGGAAGGGTATTGGTGTCCAACGGCGGGGCACGTTATCCGGCGCTGGTGCTGCCGCCGCTGGACGGTATCCGGGCGGAAACAGCCGAAAGCATTGCCGCCTTCGCCAAAGACGGCTTGCCTGTGATCTTCACCGAAAAGGCACCCAACCGGGACGAAGGGCTTGCGGATGCCGACCGGCGCGATGGCCGTGTCCGCACCGCCATCGCCGCCGCCATCGCCGCCGGTGCGCGTGTCGTGCCGGCGTCCGACGTGGCCGTTGCCCTGTCATCCCTGTCGGTGCCGGCCAATCTGCGCTTCACCGGCACCGACGCGTCCGGGCTTGTCTATGTACAGCGGCGGGTGGGTGATCAGCTGGTTACTTTCCTCCATAATCGGACCGGGGCACCCCGCGATGCCAGCCTGATCCTGCCCGCGATGGGCGGTGTCAGCCGCTGGAACGCGCTGCAGGGCAGCACCACCCCCGTCAACGCCCAAGCCGTGGCGAACGGCACCGCTGTCGCCCTGGCGCTGGCCGCTGGTGAAAGCGCGCTGCTGGTCCTGGACCCGACGCAGAAGCCCCAGACGGTGCCCCTCCCCCAAAAGGTCGCGGCGACAACGCTCAGCCCCAATGGCTGGACCTTGACCGTGAACGGCCACGGCCCCAAGGGGGCGGTTCTACAAGCCAGTTTCAAGGATATCGCACTGTCCGACTGGTCACAGGTGGAGACGCTGAAACAGTTCGCCGGCACCGGCACCTATGACCGCAAGTTCAAGGTGGAGCGGGACTGGCTGCGCAAGGGCAATCGTGTCTGGCTCGACCTTGGGGTGGTTCATGACGTGGCGGTGGTCACCGTCAATGGCCAGGCTTTCCAACCGCTGATCACAGCACCCTTTCGCCTGAACGTCACCGAAGCCCTGCGCGCCGGCACCAACACAATCTCCATCGCGATCATGAACACGCCCCAGAACGCCATGATCGATGCGCAGGCCCCCGGCTTCCGCAAGCTGAAACCAGTTCCCGCCGGCCTGATCGGCCCCGTGGCGTTGGAGATCGTGCGATGAACGTCCGTAATTTGCTGATGGCCAGTGCCATGCTGGTGACCGGCTGGGCCGGAACCGCCCTTGGCGGTGAGGCGCAGGGCTGGATCACCCATCCGTCGGTGAAAGCAGACAGCGCCCCGATCGTGCTGACGTTCCAACGTCAGTTCGACCTGGACGCTGTTCCCACATCCTTCCCCGCGCAGATCACCGCCGATAACCGCTTCATCCTGTTGGTCAATGGCCGGCGCGTAGCCTCCGGTCCATCGATGGGCGACGTGGCCCATTGGCGGATCAGCAGCCTGGATCTGGCCCCCTATCTGCAGCCGGGCCGCAACATCCTGACCGCCCAGGTCTGGAACTTCGTGAAGCCAGCCCCGACACTACCACCCGATCCCACGAAACAGCAGAAAGCCGCCTTCACGGCATTTGAAATGGTGCAGCAGACCGGCCCCGCCGCGCAGCAGAGCGTGGCAACCGGCTTCTGGCTGCGCGGGCCGGCAGGCATTGGCACGGATGCACCCGGCTGGCAGACCGCCATTGATCCATCGCGCAGTGCCAGCAACGGCCAGAAGCAGGTGCGTCGCTGGTACTATGCTGCCGGGGCACCGGAGACGCTGGATGCCACCATCGCGCCCGGCGACTGGACAAATGCCGTGCCGGCACCGGAAGCGGCGGCCCGAACGCTGGTCGCCGACCGGCTGCCGCAGCAGCGTTTCTCCCCCGTGCCTGCGGGCAAAGTGGTGCGGACCGACCTGCCAGCGGCAAAGGGCTTCCCGGCCCGGCCCGTTACCGTGCCGGCCAACAGCAAGGTCACCCTGCTGCTGCAACGCGACGCCATGGTGTCAGCCTATCCGGAACTGGTGCTTTCCGGCGGGGCCGGCGCGCAGGTCAGGCTGACCTATGCGGAGGCACTGTATGACGAGAAATTCATCAAGGCCGACCGCAACCTGATCGGCGACCGCAAGCCGGTGGGCGTCACCGACAGCATCACCGCCGATGGCCGATCCTTGTCATTCATGCCCCTCTGGTGGCGCACTTGGCGCTATCTGGAGATTGAGGTGACGACCAAGGAACGGCCGCTGACCCTGGAAAAACTTTCCGTCTTCGAAACCGGCTATCCGTTCCAAAAGGTAGCACGGTTTGAGAGCAGCGATCCGGAACTGGACCATATCTGGCGCGTCGGCTGGCGCACTGCAGAGGTCGATGCCCATGAAACCTATATGGACACATCCTTCTGGGAACAGTTGCAATATGCTGGCGACACGCGCCTTCAGATGCTGATTTCCTACGCCGTTTCGGGTGATCCAAGGCTGGCCGAACAGGCCATCGACGCCTTTGCCAGTTCCAACACCGATAACGGCCTGATCGAAGCCGCATATCCCACCCGCCGCCCCAACGCCATCGCCCCCTTCTCCCTGTTGTGGGTGGGGATGCTGCATGACTGGTGGATGGAACAGCCGGACCCACGACCCATCGCCCGGAACCTGGACCGGATGCGCACCGTGCTGGACTGGTTCGAGAAATACCGGTCTCCCCGCGGCTTGCTGACCCGGAATCCGCAATGGAACTTCATCGACTGGGCCGGGCAGACCGCCGTGGACCGTGACAAGTTCCCTTCCTATAGCAAAGAAACCAATGAAAGCTGCCTGATGTCAGTCACCTGGCTGGGGGCGCTGGATCAGGGGGCGGCACTGGAGGGAGCCCTGGGCGATGCGGGGCGCGCTGCCAGCTTCAAGGGGAAGGCTGACGCCCTGCGGACCGCCCTTCGCCAACATTGCTGGAACGTCGAACGCGGTCTTTTCGCCGACAACCCCGATCTGGATGTGTTCAGCCAGCACACCAACGCGTTGGCTGTGCTGTATGATGTGGCCACGCCCGAACAGGCACCGGGCATCCTGGATCGCATCATGGCGCCGGGCAAGGGCATCGACGCGCCGGAAGGCATGTTCACCACCAGCTATTATTTTGCCTGGTACCTGATCCGGGCCTTCGATCATGCCGGCCTGTCCGAGCGCTATCCAAGCCTGCTGAAGACCTGGCGGGATCTGCTGGCGCTCAATTACACCACTTGGCCGGAGGAGCGTGGCAACACCCGGTCCGATAGTCACGCCTGGAGCGCGCATCCCACCGCCGACCTGCTGGGCATCGTCGCCGGTATCCGTTCCGCCGCCCCTGGTTACGCAGCTCTGCGCGTGGAACCGCATTTGGGCAGCCTGACCCGGTTGGATGCAACCGCCGCAACCCCACACGGGCCGGTCAAGGTGCGCTATCGGCTGGAAGGCGGCTGGCTGGAGGCCGAGATCGACAGGCCGGCCAATCTACCCGGCAGCTTCATCTGGAACGGACAATCCCATCCCTTGAACGAGAGCCGGACGCGGCTGCGGCTGCGCGCATCGCCCTGAAAGCCCCATCATGAAGAATGATCAGACGATTTTCCTGACCGGCGCCACGGGGAACATGGGCCGGGAAGCCCTGGCGCATCTGCTCGCCAGGGGCGGGGCCAAGATACGCATCCTGGTCCTGCCCACGGAGGCCAAACATCCGGTGATCCAGCAATTCGGCGGGCACCGTGATGTTGACATCCTCTGGGGCGACCTGACCAAGTATGAAGATGTGGAACGCGGCGTGGCCGGATCGGATATCGTGCTGCATGTGGGCGGCATGGTTTCCCCTCTGGCTGACCGGTTCCCGGAACTGACGCGGCGCGTGAATGTCGGCGGGGCGCAGAACATCGTCCACGCCATCCAGAACCAGCCGGAACCCGACCGCATCCGTCTGGTCTATATCGGCACCGTCGCCCAGACGGGCAGCCGCATGGCGCCCGTTCATTGGGGTCGCACGGGCGACCCCATCAAGATCAGTTGCTTCGACCATTACGCCGTCACGAAGACGGAAGCGGAAGCCATCGTCGCCACGTCCGGATTAAAGCATTGGGTATCCTTGCGCCAGACGGGCATGGCTTATCCGACCATCTGGAAGACCCACGACCCGATCATGTTCCACAATCCGTTCAACGGGGTGTTTGAATGGGTCACGGCCAAGGACAGCGGCCGGCTGATGGCAAATATCTGCGGCGCGGACGTGCCGGAGACGCTCTGGCGGGGCTTCTACAATATCGGCGGCGGGGAAAGCTGCCGGGTGGTGAACCATGAATATATGGTTCAGATGTTCACGGCCTTGGGCATCCAGGACTTCCGCCGGATCTTCGATCCCAACTGGTTCGCCACCCGCAATTTCCATGGCCAGTGGTACAGCGATTCCGACCGGCTGGAAGCCCTGGTCCCCTACCGTAGTCAGACAATCAGCGATTTCCTGAGCGATCTGGCGGCCAATGTGCCCTGGCTGGTAAAAACCATCGGCCGTTTCGCCCCCGGATTGATCCGCAGCCGGATTGAGACCCTGGCCAAGGCCGAGGGCGGATCGCTGCATTGGCTGGCAACGGACGACCGCGACCATATCAACGCCTATTTCGGCTCCCGTCAGGCATGGGAGGCGCTCACGTCAAGCTGGGACAAGTACCGCCTCGACCAGCCGTCGCGCACGCCAACCCTGCTCAACCATGGCTATGATGAAAGCGTGGCGCCTGCCGACTGGACCGTTTCGACGCTGCGCGATGCGGCCAGGTACAGGGGCAGCCGCTTCCTGGGCGACAATGCAAACGCCCACTTGCCCGCCCCCTGGGAATGTGCGCTGGGTCATGAGTTCAGTATGACGCCAAACCTTATGCTGAAGGGTGGCCACTGGTGCCCCCACTGCCAGACAGATCCGGCCAGCTATGGACGCGTCATGGCAAAAAGCCCGTTCTTCGCGCAGGTGGCGCCGTTCTGAAGATCAGTTCCCTGAAGCCCTTCCGGGCTTCAGGGACAGCGCGACCGGTCACCGCGCCCAGCAGAGTTTCAGCCAGCCGCTGGCATCATCAATGGCAGAACGGGCGCAATCCACCATGCCCAGCCAGGACACAAAGCCGTGGATGGCGCCGATATAGCGGCGGGTCAGCACCGGCACCCCGGCCGCGATCAGCCTTCGGCCATAGGCCTCGGAATCATCGCTGGTGCTGTCATATTCCGCGGTGATGATAAGCGCCGGAGCCACCCCCCGGAAATCCGTCGCCCGTCCGGGAGAGGCCAGCGGGTTCTCCCGGTCTTCGGGCCTGGTCAAATAGGCGTCCCAGAAATAAAGCACATCCTTGATGTCAGACAGCGGCGCGTGGGGATAGCGCTTCCAGGTCTCCCCCTCTCCCGTGGGATAGCCGTCGCCGCCATAGATCAGCACCTGCGCCGACAGCTTCGGTCCGCCCTCGTCGCGCGCCCGCAACGCCACGGCAGCCGACAGCACGCCACCGGCACTGTCGCCGGCAACAGCGATCTTGCCTGGGATGCCACCGATCTCCGCCGCGTTTTCGGCGGCCCACAGGGTGGCGGCCCAGCAATCATCGACGGGGGCCGGGAACGGATATTCGGGCGCCAGCCGGTATTCCACCGACACCAGCACGCATTGCGCCGCATGGCACAGGCCGCGTGCGATCATGTCCTGCGTGTCCAGGTCCCCCATGACGAAGCCGCCGCCATGAAAATAAACCAGCACCGGTGCCGGCATGCCGGTCGCCGGCTGATAGATGCGCACGCGCAGGGCACCACCGGGTCCATCGATCAGCCGGTCACTGATCTCCCCCATGGGCAGGTCGAGTTTGGGAAAGCTGGTCGATGCCTGGCGCACCAGATCGCGCATGGTGGCCAACGGCACCTGATCCATCTTCGGGAACTGCGCCATTCCGGCAATGAACGGCTCAAGCTGTGGATCGAACTTCATTTTTCCTCCCTGGAAAGACTGAGGGCGGCGCCCTTCAGAATTCCGTCTTCGTGAACATGTTTTCGGGATAGCCGGGGAACACATAGTCCAGTTCGATCACCAGCTTCTCGCCCAGCGGGCCGGCGGCGAAGATGTCGGTATCGACAAAGGCCTGCACGGCATGGCGGCCATAGGTGTAACGCGGCGTACCCCCGAACACGGGTGACGCGTCCAGCCGCTGGTCCACGGCATCGGTACCCCGGCGTGAGCGGTTGGACAGAAGATTCAGCCGCCCCTTGAAATCCGGATCATTCTGCGACCAGTCCTTCAGTGTCAGCATGGTCTGTTCGATCCATTCCAGGCTGTCAGCCAGGATACCGACATGGAAACCATATTCCGGATCGCTGGCCTGGGCCGCGCGGAAGTTAGTGACAGAGGGATGCTCAGCCCCCGTGCCCACGCCAAGGGCCGCATGGATGGCGGCCTGCAGGGCGCGGTCGGGTTCCGGCAGGGCCGACAGATACACGATCCCCTGCCCGCGCCCGCCCTCGTCCGGGTTCAGCACCAGTTGATAGAAGCGACTGCCATCGGGCAGCGGGAAATCCTGGACAACCTGGAATCCGACCAGACCCAGCAGGCGCGCAGCCAGCGGACCTTCCTGCGGATTGCGGTAATGCAGTGCGATATGACCCAGGCTGCGCCGGACCGCAGCGGCCTCGTTCGCGGACATTCTTTCCTCCCGTTGATTACAGGGACATCGGCTTGGCGATGCTGGCGGGCGCGCCCGGCAGCGAGACGTGGTAATGGCCAGCGCTCCAGCCGCCATCGACGGCCAGTTCCGCCCCGCAGATGTAGGACGCATCGTCGGAACAGAGGAACAGAGCGGCGGCGGCCACCTCGCCGGGTTCGCCCATGCGTTGCAGGGGCACTTCCTCGTACCCAAGGTTCTTGGAAGCGCCGGTCAGGCGCATGGGATTGCCCATCTCCGTGTCGATGCCACCGGGATGGATGGAATTGACCCGCACACCACGATGGCCGAATTCCAGCGCTGCCGATCGTGTCAGCCCGCGCACCGCCCATTTGGAAGCGACATAGGCCGCAACGCCGCTGCTGCCGCGCAACCCGTCGATGGAGGAGAAATTGACGATGGCGCCACGGCCAGCCGCCACCATGGCGCCGCCCACGATCTTGAGCCCCAGGAAGGTACCCTTCACGTTCACCCGCTGCACGCGGTCAAATGCCTCCTCTGTCAGACTGGCAAAATCGGCGAAATGCACAATACCGGCATTGTTGACAAGGGCATCAATGCGACCGTGACGTTCAAGGACGGCCGCCACCAGCGCCTCCCAATCCGACGCCAGACCGACATCCAGACGCTGGAACATGGCACCGGCGCCAAGGTCGGTCACCAACGCATGCCCCTCCTCTTCCGCCACATCGGCGACAACGACCAGCGCGCCCTCGCGCGCGAACAGGCGCGCCATGGCAGCACCCATCCCCTTGGCGCCGCCGGTAATGATGGCAACGCGATCCTTCAAACGCTCCAACTTTTCCTCCAACTTTGCGTATATTTCGGCTATTGTATGGACGCATTCCGCCGTTTCGTCCAGTGGGGGTTCGGATGCCCCGAAGGGCCTTGACGCCGAATTATTGTAAGTGCTTACTTACTACAGAATCGGAAGCGGTTCAACCGACCGCCGCATATGGGAAGGAAACAAATGCTGACCGAAGCACATAAGAATGAACTGGCGAAGATCCTTCGCCCGGTGGCACCGCCGCGTGAATTGACCGATCTTTACACGCCTGACCAGCTCCAGCGCCTGCTGGGTGTGGTGCGCGACAGCGGTCCGCACAAGTTGATCATCGCGCAGCATTTCTCATCACCGGAAGCCCTGATCGCCACGTTGTCCGGTGGCTTCCCGGAGGGTGTAACGCCGTCGCTGGACATGTTCCTGACGCCGACCTTCCGGAATTTCTATGCCAACTATTCGGCCTGCCTGTTCCCGGAAATCGATGACTGCTTCTTCAACAGCCGCTTCCTGGATCTGGCGCGCGGCTATTGGGGAGCCAAGTACGCCAAGCCGCAGATGATGCTGTTCAACGTGAACGGCCCGTGCGGAAACAACGATCCGGGCCATTTGGACAGCCCCAGTTTCCGGGGCATCCGGTACGAGAATGCGCCAACCTGGCTATGCTCCGTCATGGCCAAGTCGGGCCTGTTCCGCGATTATCTGATCAAGATGGCGCAGGTCATTGCCTGGTTCAGCCATGACCCGGAAAGCGGCTTCACCTATTGGCCTGACGGACCGCGCGCCGCACCCAAGCGTCTATTGCCGCCGGTCTATAACCGGGGTGTCCTGGTACAGAATGAACTGATGGTGCACCGGGGCGAGGCCAATGGCCCCCTGGACCAGCGGTTCCCGGAGGGGCTGGACTTTACCTCCCTGTTCTCTGGCGCTGCCGACAGCAAGGATCATTGGGTCGTAAAGACCGGCGAGAAGGAGATCGCCCGGTATCACACCGATGAACTGCGCTTCCTGGTCCATTGGTCTGCGGAAGTGTTCGAGGATTTCGCTGAGTTGAAGAAGAACATGGACCATAGCGACGACCTGACCTTCGACCGGGTGTTCGACACCCTGATCAAGGATGTGCGCGCCAAGGGCATCCAGATCGAAACCCCAACCAACCCGCTGGTGGACCCTGTGTTCATCGGCACGTTGAATGCCGCTTACGACGTGGGTCGCCCGACGATCTATCCGCCGGAAGCGCCGCTGTCTCCGCTGCGTCTGGTCGCCTGACCGGTGCGGTGGCTGAAGGCGGGGGAAGGCCCGGTCGGCTTCCCCCGCCTTCTTTATATGTTCATTACAGAAAAACTGGGGAGGATGGAATGCAGGTTCCCTTTACGATGCTGGGCTTCACCAAGCTGCTGGTGAACGACCTGGAAGCGACGGCCGAATTTTACAAGAAGGTCTGCGAACTGACGGAAACCGGGCGGGTCGAGGCGGAAATCGCCGGTCGCAAGATCAGCGAAATCCTGTTTGCACCAGCCTATCAGGGAGCCGCGACCTTCGTGCTGTTGAAATTCCTGGACGCGCAGAAGCCGTCCAATGACGAGGTGATCCTGGGTTTCATCACGCCCGACGTCGATGCCTTCATCGCGCGTGCGGTAGAAGCTGGCGGCACGTTGGTACAGCCCGCCTACAACGACACAGCACACGGCGTGAAGGTCGGCTTTGTCAGCGATATTGAAGGCCACCTGATAGAGGTGGTGCAACTGCTCTGATGGTTCGGCTCAGGTTTGGCGGTCCTGCCACGGCACCGCCATGCCCGTCCCCATCCCCCAGGACAAGCTGGAGCCACATCATGGCCAATGCCCTTTCCCCCGTGATGATCGGGCCGATTTCGCTGCGCAACCGTTTCATCCGGTCCGGCGCCAACGAAATGATGACCAAGGACAGTCTTCCGACAAAGGCATTGCTGGAATTCCACCGCAATCTGGCAGCCGGCGGCGTGGGCATGACCACGCTGGCCTATATCGCGGTGTCGCCCGACGGGCGCACCTTCACAAGCCAGGGCGTGCTTGACGATGCCGCCATTCCGCACTACCGCGCCATCACCGACGCCGTGCATGCCCAGGGCGCCCGGGCATCGGCCCAGATCACCCATGCCGGCAGCTTTGTCCAGCATAAGGAGTTGTCGACGCCGCGTGCCATGTCGGCCAGCGGCGGTATCGACCAGATCGGCGTGCTGATGGGCAGGCCATTTCAACGGGCCATGACCCGCGCAGACATGGATCAGGTGCGCGACGAGTTCGTGGCCGCCGCCTTGCGTGCGGAAACGGCCGGGTTCGATGCCGTGGAACTGCATATGGGCCATGGCTATTTGCTGAACCAGTTCATCTCACCCTTGTCCAATAAGCGGCGTGACGAATATGGCCGGGATGCGGCCGGTCGAGCGCGCTATCCGGCGGAAATCCTGGCCGCCGTGAAACGGGCCGTGGGCGGGCGGCTGGCCGTTCTGGCCAAGATCAACCTCTATGACGGGGTCAAGGGCGGCGCGACGGCGGAGGATGCCGTTATCACAGCCCGGGTGTTGGAGGCGGCAGGGGCCGATATGCTGGTCCTGTCCGGTGGCCGTAATATCGAGGCCGCCTGGGCCATCTTCCAGAGCCCCCTGCCCTATGACGACCTGGCTAAACTGTCGCCGGGCTGGAAGAGCAAGCTGCAATTTGGCCTGCTGAAGCTGACAACACCGAAAGCCCTGCGTTTCTCAGAACTCTATTTCCTGGAAGCCGCACGCAAGGTTCGGGCTGCCGTAACATGCCAGTTGGGCTATCTGGGCGGCGTCCTTTCGCTGGCTGCCGCACAGCAAACCCTGAATGAAGGCTTCGATGCGGCTGTGATCGCCCGCGCCCTGGTCCATGACCCGGCCTTGATCAATCACTTCGCTATCAATCCGGCGCACCGATCGGGCTGCGATGCCTGCAACCGCTGTGTGGCCGCCATGTACGGCCCGTCGGGCACCCACTGCCCCAAAACGGGTAATGCTCTGGCCCCCTCGCTCAACCAGATTGTCGCAGCAGCCTGACGACACGACCCTACCGGGCGGCGGTCGTGGAGCCTAAACCGTCTCCACCCGCCGCTTCGGCAGAGACACCTTCGCCATCCCGGCTTCGTATTTCAGATTATGTACTGAAATCGAAATATCGACATGGCGTACGCCCGCCAGCGGGCGGATGCGGCTGGTCACCAGATCATTCAGCTGTTCGATGCTGGTGAACAGACCCATGGCCAGCAGGCTGTACCGACCCAACAGCTTGATCACGCACCCTATCTCCGGCATGGCGGACAAGGTTTCCGCCAGCTCGGCCACATGGGACGGCTGCGCATCGATCCCCATCATGCACAGGTTGGGTGATCCAGCCATGCGGAAATCCGTCACGACCGTGAATTGGATCAGGCCGTCCACCTGAAGCCGCTTGATGCGGGTTCGGATGGTTCCTTCGGTGACGCCCAATTCCGCCGCAATGGCCCGGTTCGACACACGCGCATCGCGGGCCAGTTTCTGGACGATACCCCGGTCCAGATCGTCCAGCTTCACACCGTTGGCACTCTCACTCATAGCGGCACCACATTGAATTCGAATTTGACAATGTCGGCGGCAATGCCGGGGCTGATCTGGTAGACCCCTTCCACCGCGGAGATATGCTCCGACAGCAGACCATTGAACTCCGACAGATCATGAAGGGCAACCAGCAGTTCCAGGTCGTGCCCCCCTGTCATCACATTGACGCTCAACACCTCGTCAAGCTTGGCCAGATCGCGCCCTACCTCAAACACATCCCGGCCCTGCACCTTGACGCCAAGCGCGATCAGCAGATTGTAGCCATGGGCTGAGAAGTCGGTGACCGCCACAACGCGCATCGCTCGCGCCTCGTCCATCCGCTGCAGCCGGGCGGACACGGTCGCCGCCGTGATGGACAGCCGTTCTGCGATCTCCTGATTGGTCGCCCGACCGTTGGAGCGAAGGATCGCAATGATACTATTGTCCAGCGCGTCCAATGATGCTGGCGTAATGGCCTTGCCGCTTCTTATCTGCATTTCTCTACGGGTTCCCTACAACATCCCCAACTACGCATTTCGCAGTTATATCAGAACATAATCTCCGACCGCCAGCCATGTTCGCACCTGCGACGCAGCCCATAATGCGTAATTCTGTCAACAGACCATCGCGAAAAACATGAATCTTGACCCGCACATCCTGGCCAGAAGCAGACCGTGGCGATGCTGCTCCGGGAAATATCGGCCCCCTTCAGGCCTTACGCAAACAGGCGCCTTGTGGCGGAAACCGCATTGCGTGCCCGGTCCAGCGCCGGGATGCCGGCGGCGATGGCCGCTTCCTGGGGCACTTCCACGCTGAACGACACACCGGCGGCAACATTCCCGATGAAGGCGCGGATGTCGAAGGCGCCTTCGCCCGGCAACAGCCGCTGAAGCCCCGCCTCCCACTCGATAAGGTCAGCAGACATGGCGGTCGGGCCATCGCTGATCTGCGCGATCTGGATGCGCGGATCGGCCAGTAGCGTCCAACTGTCCTGCCAATCCCCACCCCGCATCACATGCAGCAGGTCCAGCGTTACACCGATATCCGCGCGCCCAACCATATCGATCATCGCCAGAGCTTGGGCAAGGGTGCGGACCTGCGATGGCGGATAGAACTCGATTGACAGGCCAACGCCGTAACCGGCGGCCAGCAGCGCCAGTTCCGCCAGCTTATCGGCTCGGCGCCCAGGATCGCGGTCATAGCAAAGCACATTGGCCAACGGCGCACCCAGATCTGCCGCCGCCGCCAAGGCCGGTTCGAACCCCGCCACCTCCGTCCGACCGGCCATGGTGAAGGGATAGACCAGATCGACCACCACCCCGCCCGCTGCCATGGCGGCCTTTGTCGCCCGGCGTTCGGCCGCATCCCGGATCAGATCGTACACCGGCATTCGGGGCAGCACGTCCATCGAATGCAGGAACAGGCACATGCCCGCGCACCCCGTCGCGGCGGCCAGATCGGCCAGTTGCGACGGGGTGGCGTCGGTGACGGTGAGATGGTCCAGCGAGAGCCGCATCACAAATAGGCCCCGTCCTGGTAGATCAGCGGTGACACAGGCCCGCTCAACCGCACCGCCTCGACACGGGCGATGACGATGCTGTGCGTGCCATAGGGCACCACTTGATCGATGCGGCAGGAGAGACCGGCCTGCGCCTCACACAGTATCGGCAGGCCATTGGCGTCGCTTTCCCATTGGCCGACGCGGAAGCGCTGATCTCTGGGCATGGCTCCGCCAAACGCTATCGACACCTCCTGCTGATGCCGCGACAGAATGTTGACGCAAAGCGGCGCGTCCGGCAGCAGACAGGCGTGAAGGCCCGCCGAACGGTTGACACACAACAGGATCGCCGGGGGCTCCATTGTCAGCGAGGTGATGGAGGTCGCAGCCATGCCGACAGGCCCGTCCACCCCCAGGCCGGTAACGATGCCGACAGCCGAGGCCAACCGGCGCATGGCGCCCCGGAACGCCAACGGCATCCCATCGCCCAGGGTTTGTTCAGCACTACCCATGAAGGAAGCTCAGCGACAGGCGGTTGAACTCGTCTGCCCGCTCCACCTGCACCCAATGTCCGACCTTGTTGAAGGTGACGACACGGACATCATCGCAGGATTCCAGGAAATAGTTGATGCCGGTCAATGGCATGAACCGTTCCGCGAAGCCCCAGAAGATCAGGATCGGCATCTCCAGTTCACCAAGGCGCGGGCGCAGGTTTGGGGTCCGCATCCGCACGATCACATCCTTGGGCTGGGTGCGGGCCACGGCGAACCGCTCCTTCACCAGTTCGTCGGTGACATGGACGGGATCATAGACAAGGTTGGTGATCAGGCGCCGCTGCTCATTCTCATTGAAGTCCGGGCCGCCGAAGGAACTCACCATGCCGGCAATGCCGGGCATTTTGAAATATTCCTCCCGCTCCTCGATGCAGCCCGGCGCCATCAGGATCAGACGATCAACGAATTCCGGATGGTCGAGCGCCATCTGGATGGCGATGCCACCGCCCAGCGAATTGCCGACCAGCGTCGCCTTCTCGACGCCATGCGCGATCAACGCCTCGTACAGCGTGTCGGTGAACAGTTGCAGCGTGTAGTCGATGCCTTCCGGCTTCGACGACGCACCATAGCCGATCAGGTCGGGAAGGATGGCACGGTAGCCGCCATCCACAAACGAGGGCGCATTCTGACGGAAGTTGGACTGTCCTGACGCCCCAGGGCCGCTGCCATGGATGAACACCACCGCAGGACCCGCCCCCATTTCGGCCACGACAATGTCGTGGCCGCCGCTGACGCGATGGGTCTTGCACAAAATCGCTTTGGCCATGCCAGTCGCCTCCATTAGAGGAACGTGAAGGCGGGCGGTTCGCCCAGCATCGTACCGATCACGTCGCTGTTGCGATTGCCGGGATCATTGGCGACGTGCGCGCGGGCCGCCAGCAGGTCCAGCCATGGTTGCAGGATGGGGCTGGACATATAGACGGCGCGGCCACCCAGCAGCTTCACCATGTCGTCGACCAGATCGGCCATGCGGCGCACGACACTGGACGACTGGTAGGCGAACAGGGCCCGTCGTTCCATGGGAACCACCTCGCCACGCTCGGCATAGCCGATCAGTTCCTCGAACGTGGCGCGCTGGGTCAACTCCATCTCGTTGACCTCCGCATGCGCACGCGCGATGGCCGCATGCAGGAACGGATCGGCCTTGGATGCCTTGCCTGTATTGGTCGACACACGGCTTTTCATGATCTCCATCGCGGCCGAAATCGCCGCACGTGCGCCACCAAAGGCCGATGTAGAAACCGACCGCATGAAAAGCTGCGCCCAGGGCATGCGATAAAGCGGCCCGTCATTCAGTACCTGGCCCGGATTCTTGCAGGCGAAACCGTCGCTGGCCTTGTGCGTGCGGTATTCAGGTACAAAAACCCGGTCCACCACGATATCGAAGCTGCCGGTGCCCTGCAGGCCGAACGTGTCCCAGGTGCCTTCAATTACCTTATAGTCGGAACCGGGCAGCAGGAAGCTCCGCATATCCGGCGGACCGCCGGTCGCGAAATTGATGGCACCCAGCAGCACCCAGCCGCAATGGGTGGACCCGGTGGAGAAACCCCAGCGGCCTGACAGATAGAAGCCACCCTCTACCGGCTCCACCTTGCCGACGGGCTGATAGGTGGAAGAAACGAGCATATCCGGCGTTTCGGCCCAGACGTCGGCCTGCGCGCGCTCATCGAAAAGGGCCAGTTCATAGGGGTGGCATCCGACCACGCCGAACATCCAGCCAGTCGACATACAACCCTCGGCCAGCGCCTTCTGCACCTCGAAGAACACATTGGGATGCATCTCGTACCCGCCCCAGCGCTTGGGCTGGAGAATGCGGAAAAAGCCGGCATCCCGCAATTCGGCGATCGTTTGCGCCGGCACATTGTGCCCCACCGTGCAATCCCTGGCCCGCCCCCGCAGGGTGGGGATCATCGCCCGTGCGCGCTCGATCAGCGCTGAGGGGGCGGGTGCCACACCCGTTTCATCATCCGCCTGCCGGATTGGTGCCGTCCTCGCGTTCATTCTACCCATCTCCAGTCTTTTCGCACATGGATGATACCGATATGCGTAGATAGATTTATTTAAAAAAACGCAAACCGTCAAGCGATGGGGGGTTGCGTTTTTTCATTCGCGCCCTTATTCCAAGTCGGAAGCGGGTTGCGATGCATCATAAATGAAATCCGAAAATATCACTGCTTTATATGCATCAATCCGTAAAAGATTGCGTGTTTGCGTAGATAGTGGAATACAATCCAACGATCAGTTCCGCCGACCCTCAGCAGCCCACCCCCTGCGGCCGCCGTCAGCCGGCACTACGGACCGATATCGTTTTCGAAGCGAGGGCATTCAGAGATGGCCGTACAGTCATTGGGCTACGTTGTGATCGAGACCCAGGATCTTGCCAAATGGCGCGACTTCGCCGTCGACGTCGTCGGGGCTATGCCGGCCGAGTCGAACCGGGAGGATGTGCTTCTGTTCCGCATCGACGACCGTGCCTTCCGGCTGTGGGTGCAGAAGGGCGAGAAGGATGCGTTCGTCGCACCGGGCTGGGAATTTGCCGGCAAGGCTGAGCTCGATGCCGCATTGGACAGGCTGCGCGCAGTGGGCCGGCCGGTGGAGATCGCCGACATTATGGAGGCGCGGGAACGGAAGGTCTATGCGCTGGCCCGGTCCAGCGACCCGGCCGGGAACCCGATGGAGCTTTATTACGGCCGCTTCTACGATTATGCGCCGTTCGTCTCCAAGGCCGGCGTCACAGGCTTCGTCACCGGAGCCAATGGCGACATGGGCCTGGGCCACATCGTCCTGACCGCGCCGAATTTTGAGGAAACGCACAGCTTCTACAAGGATGTGCTGGGCTTCGGCGACACCGACCTCGGCCGTTTCTACCTGGGCGGTGGCGGTCCGGAAGACCCGGGCGTCGGCTTCGCCTTCCTGCATGCCCGCAATGGCCGCCACCACAGTCTTGCCCTGGGCCAGTTGCCCGAAAGCCCGAACGGCGCCGTCCATATGATGCTGGAAGTGGCCGCCCTGGAGGATGTGGGCCGTGCCTATGACCGCGTGCTGAAAAGCAAGGGCAAGGTGCCGCTGTCTGCGACCCTGGGCCGTCACGTCAACGACAAGATGACGTCCTTCTACATGCAGACGCCCAGCGGCTTTGACCTGGAATATGGCTGGAACGGTCTGATCATCGACCCGGCCACCTGGGTGACCACGACCAGCCTGTCGATCAGTGACTGGGGCCACAAATGGGCCCACGAGAAGGATGACTGACACTATGCTCGACAAGCGCATGAGCGTCGACGACATCGTCGACACATTGTCCGATGGCATGACGATCGGCATCGGCGGGTGGGCGACGCGGCGCAAGCCGATGGCGCTGGTTCGCGCCATTGCCCGATCACGCCTGAAGGATCTTACCCTGGTCTCCGGCTATGGTGGGCCGGAGGTTGGCCTGCTGGCCGCCACGAGCAAAATCCGCAAGCTGGTCTTCGCCTTCGTCAGCCTGGATCATTATCCGCTGGAACCGCATTTCCGCACCGCGCGCCAGGCCGGCGCCTTTGAGGTGCTGGAACTGGATGAGGGCATGTTCCACTGGGGCCTGCGGGCTGCCGCGATGAAACTGCCCTTCCTGCCCACGCGCATCGGCATCGGCACCGACATCATCACCCAGCCGGGCTTCAAACTGGTGAAAAGCCCGTATGAGGATGGCGAGGAACTGGTGGCCATGCCGGCGATCAAGCTGGACGTGGCGCTGATCCACGCGCACCGGTCGGATGAACGCGGCAACCTGCTGACGCTCAGCCCCGATCCGTTCTTCGATGAACTCTATGTGCGTGCTGCCGACAGGGCCTATGCCACGGTGGAGAAGATCGTGCCGACCGCCGAACTCGACATGGCGGCCAACAGCCGGTTCAATCTGGTTGAACGCGCCCGGATAACGGGCGTGGCCGAGACGCCGTTCGGTGCGCACCCGACCAGTGCCGCGCCGGATTACCAGCTCGATCTTAAGCACATCAAAACCTATGTCGAGAGTGCGACCTCGCCCGAGGCCTGGGCCGCCTACAAAGCCGCCTTTGTGGATGTGGACGAGAACGCCTACCTCGCCACCATCGGGGGTCCCGCGACGCTGACCGCCCTTCCCAAGCCGGTTTATTGAGGAGCGAGAGACATGACCGACAGCCTCTATTCGCTCGCCGAACTGATGATCGTGGCCGCTGCCGAGGCGTGGCGTGACAGTGGTGAGATCATGGCGACCGGGATCGGCCCCCTGCCCCGCATCGGCGCCGGCCTTGCCAAGAAGACCTTCAGCCCCGCCATCCAGACCACCGATGGTGAGGTGTGGTACACGACCGAGCCGCTGGGTCCGGGCAAGCCGACGTCACCGCCGGAACTGGAAGGCCTGTCCCATTACGATCGGGTGTTCTCCACCCTGTGGGGCGGCAAGCGCCACGCGATGGTCGGCCCCGTCCAGATCGACCGCTACGGCCAGGCCAATATCAGCGTCATCGGCGACCATAAGAAGCCAAAATCGGCGATGCTGGGCGCGCGTGGCTTTCCCGGCAACTCGATCAGCCATCCCAACAGTTTCTTCTTCACCAGCCACAACAAGCGGGCCTTTGTAGAAGGAGAGGTCGATTTCGTCTGCATGGCGGGCTTCAACCCCAAGCGCTACTTGAATGGCAAGCAGCCTGCGGGGCTGGACCTGCGCATCATCGTCACCAACCTCTGCGTGATGGATTTCGAGGGGCCGGACCACGCGATCCGCGTCAAGTCGCTGCATCCCGGCGTCACGTTCGAGGAAGTGCAGGACAATACCGGCTTCCCCCTGGCCCGGTCGACGGGCGACATCCCGGTTACCCCGGCACCAACGGCCGAACAACTGGCTCTGATCGCCAAGCTTGATCCGAACGGGGTACGGCACACGGCCCTGAAAGACAACCCGCCGGGCGACCGCCGCGCCGCATGAGGGGGACGCCATGAACGATCTGGTTGAGCCGAAGAAGGTGGAGATCGTCTACGAAACGATTGAGCCCGTCCGGTACGAAGTGGATGGCGCGGTCGCACATATCATCATGAACCGCCCGACCTATAACAACGCCCAGAACAGCCAGATGACCTATGCGCTGGATGCGGCGTTCCGGCGGGCGGTGGATGACGACGCCATCCGCGTCATCGTCCTGCGCGGGGAAGGCAAGCATTTCTCCGCCGGGCACGATATCGGCACGCCGGGCCGCGATGTCACCGCATCGTGGCAGCGGCAAATGCTGGTGCCCGACCATACCAACAAGCCGGCGGCGGAGTTCCTTTATACCCGCGAGCATGAGGTCTATATCGGCATGTGCCGCCGCTGGCGCGACATCCCGAAGCCGACCATCGCCGCGGTGCAGGGCGCCTGCGTGGCTGGCGGCCTTATGCTGGCCTGGGTCTGCGACATCATTGTCGCCACCGAGGATGCCTTTTTCCAGGACCCGGTGAACCGCATGGGCATTCCGGGCGTTGAATATTTCGCGCACGGTTTCGAGTTGCCGCCCCGCATCGCGAAGGAATTCATCCTACTGGGAGAACGGATGCCGGCGCAGCGCGCCTATGATTTCGGCATGGTCAACCGGCTGTCCACCCGAGAGAATCTGCTGGCCGATGTGAAGAAGATCGCCGACGAGTTGGCGACGCGGTCGCGCCTGGGCAACTGGCTGACCAAGCAGGCGCTGAACCATGTGGAGGATCTGCGCGGCAAGCGTACCGCCACCGACGCGCATTTCCATATGCATCACTTCGCCCACGCGCAAAGCGATCTGGTGTCGCAGAACAGCCTGGGTGGCATGGATGCCAAATCCATGGCCGCCGCCAATAAAAAGCAGGCGGGGGATCAGTGATGGGCGAGCCGCTGCACACGATCCTGGTCAGCCGCCTGGGCTGCCGCTGGCCGATCATCCAGACGGCCATGGGCTGGGTCGCGGAACCCAGCCTGGTGATCGGCAGCAGCAACGCCGGCGCGTTCGGGTTTCTGGGTGCGGCGGTGATGACCCCGGATGAGGCGCGGGAAAAGCTTCTGGCGGTGCGTCGCGGCACCGACCGCCCCTTCGGCGTGAATTTCCACAGCTTCCAGCCGGGCGCCGACCGCATTGTCGATCTGATTATCGCCAACCGGAAACAGGTTCGTGCCGTTTCCTTCGGCCGCGGGCCGGACGCCAAGATGATCGGCCGCTTCAAGGATGCCGGCATCCTGTGCGTGCCGACCGTCGGTGCCGTCAAGCACGCCCAGAAGATGGAGCAGCTTGGCGTCGACATGGTGAATGTGCAGGGCGGCGAAGGCGGCGGGCATACGGGTTCGGTGCCCACGACCGTGCTGCTGCCGCAGGTGCTGGACGCGGTGAAGGTTCCGGTCATCGCCAGCGGCGGCTTTGCCGACGGGCGCGGGCTGGTGGCGGCACTGGCCTATGGCGCGGTCGGCATCGCCATGGGCACCCGCTTCCTGCTGACCCGGGAAAGCCCGGTCCCCGACAGCGCCAAGGCCGGCTATCTGGCGGCCACCACCGACGGTATCGTCGTCACTACCAAGCTGGACGGCATTCCGCAACGCATGGTGCGCACCAAGCTGATGGACCGGATCGAACGGTCCGGCCGCATCGGCATGTGGCTGCGCGCGCTGGAAGCCGGGCGCCAGATGAAGGCGCAGACCGGTGCCTCCTGGCTGGACATGCTGAGATCGGCCCGTGCCATGACGGCCCACGGCGCCATGCCGCTGCAACAGGCGATGATGGCCGCGACCATGCCCATGCTGATCCAGAAGGCGGTGGTCGAAGGCGACATCGAACGCGGCGTGATGGCAACGGGCGTGGTGGGCGGCCGCATCAGCGAGGTACCCACCTGCCAGGACCTGATCGACCGCATCGTTGCGGAGGCCCATGACCGCCTGGCGGCACTCGCCGCGCTGGGCCGCGAAACCGCCTGAAAGGAGCAGTCTGCCGTGCCCATCACGCTCAGCATCCGCAACAGAATCGCCGAAATCCTGTTCGACCACCCGCCGGTCAACGCCTTTGACACCAAGGGCTGGGAATCGATCCCGGCCCTGGTCAATCAGGCGTCGGTCAACGAAGATGTCCGCTGCGTGCTGATCCGCGCCAAGGGACGCGGATTTTGCGGTGGCGTCGATATCAAGGAGATGGCGGCCCATCCCGAACGCATCGCCAAGCTGAACCGCGATAATTACCTGACCTTCAAGGCCATCCGCGACTGCGCCGTGCCCGTGGTCGGCGCGCTGCACGGATTCGTGATCGGTGGCGGGGTCAACATTGCCGGCGCCTGCGACGCGCTGATCGCGGCCGAGGGCGCCTATTTCTCCCTGCCGGAGATTGATCGCGGTGCCATGGGCGGGGCGGCGTTCATGTCCCGCATGTTGCCGATCCAGATGGTCCGGGCCAATTTCTTCACCGGCGGCCGTATCCCCGTGGAGGATGCCCACCGCCATGGCTCCGTTCACAAGATCGTGCCGCTGGACCGGCTGGAGGAAGAGGCGTTCGCTTTCTGCGAGATCATCGCCGCGAAAAGCCGTACCGCGCTGGTCATCGCCAAGCAGGCGCTGAACCTGATCGAGCCGACGAACCCGTCCGACAATTACCGCATCGAACAGGGCTTCACGCTCGAAATGTACATGCATGAAGACAGCCAGAAGGCGCGCGACGCCTTCGCAGAGCGCAAAGGCACGGCGGTGTTCTGATGGACCTGACCTACACGACCGAACAGCAATCCTTCCGCGCCGAGGTGCGTGCCTGGCTGGAAGCGCATGTGCCGGCCCAGCCGCTGGAGCATTTCGATGCGACCCGTGCGGGCTTCGAGGCGCACCGCGCCTGGGAACGCACGCTGAAATCCGGCGATTGGGGCATGGTGACCTGGCCACGGGAATATGGGGGCCGTGGCCTTGACCTGATCCAGTGGCTGATCTTCGAGGAGGAATATTACCGGGCCGGCGCGCCGGGCCGCGTGAACCAGAACGGCATCTTCCTGCTGGGCCCCACGCTGATCGAATTCGGCACGCATGAACAGCGACAGCGCTTTCTGCCGCCCATGGCCTCGGGCGAGGAAATCTGGGCGCAAGCCTGGTCGGAGCCGCAGGCCGGCAGCGATCTGGCCGGCGTGCGCGCCACGGCGGTGCGCGATGGCGACAACTATGTCCTGAACGGCCACAAGATCTGGTCCAGCCGCGCCGTGTTCGCCGACTGGGCGTTCGGTCTGTTCCGGGAACCGGGCAGCGAGCGGCACAAGGGCCTGAGCCTGATCTTCTTCCCGCTGAAAGCGCCCGGCGTCACCGTCAACGCGATCCGTAAGATCAACGGCCATGTCGGTTTCGCCGAGATATTCCTGGAAGATGTGCGGGTGCCGGTATTCAACCGTCTGGGTGAGGAAGGCCAGGGCTGGCACATCTGCATGGCCACCGCCGGGTTCGAACGGGGCCTGATGCTGCGGTCGCCCGCGCGCTATCAGGTGGCGGCCGCCAAACTGGCCGATCTGTGGAAGGCGCACCGTGACAGCGCCGATCCGGCCCTGGAGGCCGATGTCGTCCGCGCGCACATGAATGCGGAAGCCTACGCGCTGAACATCTACCAGACCGCCTCGCGCCTGATGGCCGGGGCCGGGATCGGGCCGGAGGCCAGCACGAACAAGATCTTCTGGTCGGAGCTGGACATCCATCTGCACCGTACGGCGCTGGCCATCCTGGGACCGCTGGCCGAACTGATGCCGGACGCGCCAGATGCCAGCCCCGGTGACTGGCTGGACGATTACATCTTCGCGCTGGCCGGTCCGATCTATGCCGGGTCGAACGAGATCCAGCGCAACATCATCGCCGAGCGCATGCTCGGCCTGCCGCGCTGAGGGGGGGACGCAGCCATGGATTTCACCCTCTCCCAAGAACAGACGATGTTCGTGGAAACGGCGCGCACCCTGTTCACCGACACCTGCACGCCCGACCATTGGCGCCGGATGATGGAGACCGGCACGTCCCGTCAGGACGCGCGCTGGCAGGCGATTGTGGAAACCGGCCTGACGCTGATCCTGCTGCCGGAAAGTGCTGGCGGCATCGGCCTGACGGAGGTGGATTTCGCCCTGATCGCGCGGGAGGCGGGCTATGTCGCCCTGCCCGATCCGCTGGTCGAAAGCGCGGGCATCGCCACCCCCATGCTGGCCGCACTGGCACCGGACAGCGACATCCTGGCCGATCCCGGCGCCAGCATCGCCATCGCGCACCCACTCAACCCGTTCATTGCCAATGCCGACACGGCCGCCGCCTTGCTGCTACACCAAGACGGGCAGGCCTTTCTGGCCACGCCCGATCAGGTGACGCTGGTCGCCGAACCCAGCATCGACCCGTTTCGCCGCCTGTTCCGCGTCGATTGGGACCCAGCACGGGTCCAGGCGCTGGGGCCCGCCGACTGGGATCTGGCGCTGGATCGCGGGGCCCTGTTCGCGGCGGCCCAAGGTTTGGGGTTGGCCCAGCGCGCCGTTGACATGGCCGTCGCCTATGCCAAGGACCGGCAGCAGTTCGGCAAGCCCATCGGCTCCTATCAGGCGGTGAAGCACCACCTTGCCTCGGCCCAGGTCGCCATCGAATTCGCCCGCCCCGTCGTACTGGCCGCCGCCGCCGATATCGGCCACCGCGACGCCCAGGCCCGCGCCCGCGTCAGCCACGCCAAGATCGTGGCGCTGGAAGCCGCCGATCAGGCCGCCCGCGCCGCCATCCAGGTGCATGGCGCCATGGGCTATAGCTGGGAGGTCGATGTGCATCTGCTGCTGAAACGTACGCTGGCCCTGACGCAGAGCTGGGGCACGCCCGCCTTCCACCGCGCCCGCGTCACCCACCGGCTGTTCAATCAGCCGACCGGCCCCGACCAGACCTTCGCCCGCGAGATAGAAAATGCCTGAAGCCTATATCATCGACGCCGTCCGCACCCCCGTCGGCCGCAAGAAGGGCAGTCTGGCGGCCATGCATCCGGCAGACCTCGGTGCGCATCCGATCAAGGCGCTGCTGGCCCGCACCGGCATCGATCCCCTGACCGTCGATGACGTGGTCTGGGGCTGCACGGAAACCATCGGCGGACAGGCCGGCGATATCGGCCGCACCGCCTGGCTGGTCGCGGGATTGCCGGAGGAGGTGCCCGGCGTCACCATCGACCGCCAGTGCGGTTCCTCCCAGCAGGCCGTGCATTTCGCGGCCCAGGGGGTGATGAGCGGCACGCAGGATCTGGTCATCGCCGGCGGCAGCCAGGCGATGAACCGCATTCCCATCATGGCGGCGATGAGTGCCGGCAAGGAATATGGCTTCGACAGCCCCTTCCTGACCTCCCCCGGCTGGCTGGCCCGCTATGGCACTGAAACCGTGGACCAGATCAAGTCGGCGGAGATGATCGCAGCCAAGTGGGGCATCAGCCGGCGGGCGATGGAGGAATTCGCGCTTGTCTCCCACTGCCGCGCGCAGGCGGCCATCGACGCCGGCTGGTTCCGCAACGAGATCGCGCCGGTCGGCGACTTCGCCGTCGATGAGACGGTGCGCCCCACCTCCACCCTGGAAGGGCTGGCGGCGCTGAAGACCGTGAACGAGGGAGGGATCATCACCGCCGGCATCGCCAGCCAGAATTGCGACGCCGCCGCAGCATTGCTGATCGCCAGCGAAAGGGCCGTGAAGGAATATGGGCTGAAGCCCCGCGCACGTATCCATCACCTGTCGGTGCGCGGCGACAATCCGGTCTGGATGCTGACCGGTCCGATCCCGGCCACCCGCTACGCGCTGGCCAAGGCGGGGATGAGCATCGATGACATCGACCTGTTCGAATGCAACGAGGCCTTCGCCTCCATTCCCATGGCCTGGATGAAGGAACTGGGCATCCCGCACGAGAAGGTGAATGTCCAGGGCGGTGCCATCGCGCTGGGCCATCCCATCGGCGCCACCGGCGCGCGCCTGATGACGACGCTGCTGGGCGCGCTGGAGCGAACGGGCGGGCGCTATGGCCTGCAGACCATGTGCGAGGGCGGCGGTCAGGCCAACGTCACCATCATTGAACGCCTTTGAATTTAAGGGAGCAGCCACGCCATGCCCTGTTATGCCTATCAGGGGATCGTCCCGGTCGTTGATCCGACCAGCTACGTCCATCCGTTGGCGTCGCTGATCGGCGATGTGATCGTGGGGCCGGGCTGCTTCATCGCGCCAGGCGCGTCCCTGCGCGGTGATTTCGGCCGGATCGTGGTGGAAGGCGATGCCAGCATCCAGGACAGCGTCACCGTCCACGCCAATACCCTGCGCGACACCATCATCCGGCGCGGGGCTACCATCGCGCATGGCGCCATCATCCATGGCTGCGAGATTGGCGAGAATACGCTGGTCGGCATGAATGCCGTGGTGCTGGACGATGCCGTGATCGGGCCGGAAAATCTGATCGCCGCCCTGTCGCTGGTGAAATCGGACATGGTGACCGCGCCGCGCAGCCTGGTGGCCGGCAACCCGGCCCGGATCGTACGCAGCTTTGAGCCGCATCAGATCACCTGGCGCAATGATGGAACCGGGGAATACCAGCGCCTGACGCGGGAGGCACTGACCGATTTCATCGAAACGGCACCGCTTCCCGCACCGGAGGCCGACCGCCCCCGCCCGAAATCCGACGCCATCGCCGTTCGCCTGCGCGGCCCCGCCGCTGCCGAGCGCGAACGCCGGGCGCAAGCCAATCATCAAGGGAGCTGAACGTGGGTATCTGTGAAGGACGGGTGGTAATCGTGACCGGTGCCGGAAATGGTCTGGGCAAGGCCTATGCCCTGGCGCTGGCGGCCGAGGGCGCCAAGGTCGTCGTCAACGACCTGGGTGTGGGCACCCATGGCGAGGCCGGGGCCACCAAGGGCGCCGCCGAACAGGTGGTGGACCAGATCCGGGCCATGGGGGGCGCAGCCGTCGCCAATACCGATGACGTCGCCGACTGGGATGCCGGCAAACGCATGGTCGATGCCGCGATCAGCCATTTTGGCCGGCTGGACGCCGTGGTCAACAATGCCGGCTTCGTGCGCGACCGCATGTTCTTTACCTGCACCCCGGAAGAATGGGACGCCGTGCTGCGCGTGCATCTGCGCGGCCATTTCTGCACCACGCGCCATGCCTGCGATTACTGGCGCGCGCAGCATAAGGCCGGCCATCCCGTCAATGCCCGCATCATCAACACCACCAGCGGTGCCGGGCTTCAGGGGTCGGTGGGCCAGTCGGCCTATTCAACGGCCAAGGGCGGCATCGCCACCCTGACGCTGGTTCAGGCCGCCGAACTGGCGCGCTATGGCGTCACGGCCAATGCGCTGGCCCCCAACGCCCGCACCCGGATGACCAGCACCGGCGCCTTCAACATGGCGGCAAAGGAAGGGGAGTTCGACGTCTATGCGCCGGAGAACATGGCCCCGCTGGTCTGCTATCTGGTGTCCGAAGAGTCCAAGGGCGTGACCGGTCAGGTCTTCGAACTGAAGGGCGGCACGCTATTCCTGTCCCAGGGCTGGACCGACAGTCAGGCCTTCGAGAAGGGCGCCCGCTTCGACGCGGGCGAGATGGACGGCATCGTCCGCAAGCTGATCGCAACCCGTGAACCGGCCAAGCCGGTCTATGGAGCATCCTGACCCATGGATTTCGCGCTCACCGAGGATCAACGCGCCATCCAGGCCGCCGCCCACGACTATCTGTCGCAAGCGGCCGGCCCCGACATCGTGCGCAAGGCAGTGGAGGGGCCGACCGGCTTCGACGCCGACCTGTGGCAGGGACTGGCCGTAGAGATGGGCTTTGCCGGGCTGATGGTACCGGAAGCCCATGGCGGTTCCGGTCTGGGGGCCGTGGAAATGGCGCTGGTGCTGGAGGAGACGGGCCGCACCCTGGCACCCGTCCCGTTCTTTGAAACGGCCGTGCTGGCGGTGCAGGCCGTGCTGTGGGCGGGCAGCGAGGAACAGAAGGCCACCCTACTGCCGCGTCTGGCAACGGGCACGCGCGCCTGCTTCGCCGGGACCGCGACCCGGCCCACCCTGGCCGGCGGCAGACTGTCCGGGATCGCCGATTTCGCCACCTTCGGCCATGTCGCCGACCTGTTCATCGTCGCCACCGCCGATGACAGCCTGGTGGTGCTGGAGGCCGGCACGTCCGGCCTGACGGTGGAACCGCTACCCAGCCTGGACCGCACCCGCCGCTTCGCCCGCCTGTCCTTCGACTGCGTAGTGACAGACGATCAGGTGCTGGGAGCGCCGGGGGGGGCCAAGGCCGCCATCGACCGCACGCTGACCATCGGGGCCGGACTGCTGGCCGCCGAACAGACGGGGGCCATGCAATACAGCCTCGACGCCACGGTCGATTACAGCAAGCAGCGCATCCAGTTCGGGCGGCTGATCGGGTCATTCCAGGCGGTCAAGCATATGCTGGCCGACATGATGCTGCTGGTGGAGGCGTCCCGCTCCGCCGCCTATTACGCCGCGGCCGCCATCGACGAGGAAGGCAGTACCGAGCTGGCAGAGGCCTGCGCCGTTGCCCGCGCCTATGTCAGCGACGCCTTCCGGTCGGTGGCCGGCGACGCCATCCAGCTTCACGGCGGCATCGGCTTCACCTGGGAACATCACGCCCACCTTTATTTCAAGCGCGCGCGCGCAACGGCAAGCTGGCTTGGCACGGCCGACCAGCATCGGGAGGCGCTCGCCCGGATCATCCTGAAGGACGCCTCATGACCACGCCCTGCCCCGTCCCCCCCTACCCCCAGCCGCGCGGCCTGCTGAACGGTAAAACCGTCGTCATCACCGCCGCTGCCGGCACCGGCATCGGCTTTTCCGCCGCCTTGCGCGCGGCAGAGGAAGGGGCCACCCTGCTGATCAGCGACTTCCATGAACGCCGGCTGGGTGAGGCCGCCGACCGGATCGCGGAAAAAGTCGGAAAGCGACCCGGCACCTTTGTCTGCGATGTCACGGTGGAAGCAGCAGTGCAGGGCCTGCGGGATGCGGCCCTGTCGGAGCTGGGCCGTGTCGATGTCCTCATCAATAATGCCGGCCTGGGCGGCGAGGGTTCCATCATCGACATGACGGATGAACAGTGGAGCCGAGTGCTGGATGTCACCCTGACATCGCTGTTCCGCATGACGCGCGCCTTCCTGCCCGCCATGTACGCGGCCAAGTCGGGGGTGATGGTCAACAACGCCTCCGTCCTGGGCTGGCGCGCGCAGAAGGGGCAGGCGCATTACGCCGCCGCCAAGGCCGGCGTCATGGCCTTCACCCGCTGCGCCGCCCTGGAGGCGGCTGAACATAATGTCCGCATCAACGCCGTCTCCCCCAGCCTGGCCATGCATCCGTTCCTGGCCAAGGTGACCACGCAGGAGGCGCTGGAGAAGCTGGTGCAGAAGGAGGCCTTCGGTCGCCCGGCAGAGGTTTGGGAAATCGCCAATGTCATGATGTTCCTGGCCAGCGACCTGTCCAGCTACATGACCGGTGAGACGGTTTCCGTCTCCAGCCAGCAGGCCTGACCATGACGACGATCTTCGCCTCCCCGCGCGATCTGCTGGGCCAGGAAGGCACGGTGCTCGATCCCAGCGACTGGCTGCGGATCGAGCAGGAGCGCATTGATGATTTCGGCCGGGTGACGGGCGATCTGCAATGGATCCATGTCGATCCGGTGCGCGCCAAGGATGGCCCGTTCGGGGCCACCATCGCGCATGGCTATCTGACCCTGGCCCTGACCAACCTGTTCATGCCGCAGATGATTGAGGTGCGGGGCTTCAGCAGCGGGTTGAATGTCGGCACTGATCGGCTGCGCTTCATCAACCCGGTCACGGTCGACTCCCGCATCCGCGGTACCGGCACCATCCTGTCGGCTGAAGAGGCCAAGGGCGGGGCCATCCAGTGCGTCATCCGCGTCACCGTGGAGATCGAGGGCCAGGAGAAACCCGCCTGCGTCGTCGACGCCATCACCCGTTACTACATGGAGTAGGAAATGCCTGATCCCCGGAAGATGGAAGCGGCCGTCCATGCCTATGTCGCCGCCTTTGCCGCCGGCTCCGCCGATGATGTGGCGGCACTGTACGCCCTGGATGGCACGGTCGAAGACCCGATCGGCACCCCGATCCATCGCGGGCGGGACACCATCCGTGCCTTCTATACCGAAGCCATGAAAACCGGCGCGAAACTGGCCCTGCAGGGGCCGATCCGCATCGCCGGCGACTACGCCGTCTTTCCCTTCGCCGTGAATCTTCACTACCAGGGCGCGGACAAGCGGATCGACGTGATCGACACGTTCAAATTCGATGATGACAACAAGATCGTCGAGATGCGGGCCTTCTGGGGTCCGTCCAACATGCACGGATTTTAAGGAACGGACATGCGCGACGCAGCCATCATCTCCACCGCCCGCACCGGTGTCGGCAAGGCCTATCGGGGTGCGTTCAACGATACCGAGGCGCCGGTTCTGTCCGCCCATGTGGTCAATGCCGCCATTGACCGCGCGGGCATTGACCCGGCGCGGGTGGACGATGTCTATCTGGGCGTTGGCAACCATTGGAATACCCAGAGCTATAATCTGGGTCGCCTGACCGTTCACGGATCGGTCCTGCCGGACAGTGTCGGCGGCTTCACCCTGGACCGCAAATGCTCCTCCGGGCTAAACGCCATCGCGCTGGCCGCGCGCGGCATCATCGCCAACGAAATCGACGTGGCCGTGGCCGGCGGGATGGAGAGCATCTCGCTCACCATCAACAAGCACGCGCCGCAGTTCCGCAACCGGTCTGACTTCATCAAAGCGCACGACCCGCACGCCTATATGGTGATGATCGAGACGGCGGAACTGGTAGCCGACCGCTATGGCATCAGCCGCGAGGACCAGGATCATTTCTCCGCCATCAGCCAGCAGCGCGCGGGTGCCGCCCACGCCGCCGGCCGGTTCGCCGATGAAATCGTACCGATCACCGTCCAGAAGGCCCTGTTCGACAAGGACGGCAACGAGACCGGCAAGGAACAGGTGACCCTGGATCGGGACGAGGGCGTGCGCGGCGACACCACCTACGACAAGCTGGCCGCCCTGAAGCCCGTGTTCAAGGACGGGCTGCTTATCAAGGAAGGTCGCCATATCACGGCCGGCAATGCCAGCCAGCTTTCCGACGGCGCATCGGCCCAGGTGGTCATGGACCTGGATACGGCGCAGAAGGAAGGGCTGCCCGTCCTGGGCCTCTATCGTGGCTTCCAGGTGGCCGGCTGCAAGGCGGAGGAAATGGGCATCGGCCCCGTTTTCGCCATCCCCAAGCTGCTGAAGCGCGCCGGCCTGACCTTGGATGATATCGGCCTGTTTGAGATCAATGAGGCCTTCGCCAGCCAGGCAATCTATTGCCAGCGCAAGCTGGGCATTAATCCCGACAGGCTGAACGTCAATGGCGGCGGCATCGCCATCGGCCATCCGTTCGGCATGACCGGGTCACGCCTGGTCGGACATGCGCTGATCGAGGGCAAGCGTCGCGGCGTCAAATATGTCGTCGTCTCGATGTGCGTCGCCGGCGGCATGGGTGCGGCCGGATTGTTCGAGGTGGCGTGATGCAACTCGCCTTCGCCCCCGAACTCAAGGCGTTCCGCGAGGAAGCGGCCGACTGGCTGAACACACAGCTTGCCGGCCCCTTCAAATCCATCCGCGGCCAGACCAACCAGACCGACAATGTCGCGGAACGCCGCGCCTGGGAAGCCGCCCTGGGTGCTGCACGCTGGAGCGTCATCGGCTGGCCGGAACAATGGGGCGGGCGCGATGCCTCCATCGCTCAGCAGGTGATCTTCGCCGAGGAATATGCCCGCGCCAAGGGGCCGCCGCGTGTCGGCCATCTGGGTGTCGAACTGCTGGGCCCCACCCTGCTGGCCATGGGCAGCGAGGAGCAGAAGGCCCGGTTCCTGCCCGACATCGCGCAGGGCCGCGCCATCTGGTGCCAGGGCTATTCCGAACCGGGCGCCGGGTCCGACCTGGCCAATGTCCGCACCAAGGCCCGGCTGGAAGGCGACCGCTATGTCATCGACGGCCAGAAGATCTGGACCTCCATGGGTACCATTGCCGACTGGTGCTTCGTCGTGGCCCGTACCACCCCAGGCAGCGTCGGCAACAAGGGTCTGTCCTTCCTGATGGTGCCGATGGACCAGCCGGGCGTCGATCCCCGCCCCATCCGCCAGATGACCGGCGAGGCGGAATTCGCCGAAGTTTTCTTCGACGGGGCCAGGGCGCTGGCGGCCGACCGGGTGGGGGCCGAGGGCGAGGGCTGGAAGGTGGCGATGGCGCTGCTGGGCTTTGAGCGGGGCGTCTCCACGCTGGCCCAGCAGATGCATTTCAGGACCGAACTGGACGAGATCATTGTCACCGCCATCGCCAATGGCAGGGCCGCCGATCCGATCTGCCGTCAGAAGATCGCCCACGCCCATGCCGGCCTGAAGATCATGCGCTACAACGCCCTGCGCATGCTGTCGGGCGGCAATGGCGGGGACCTGGGCAGTGCGGCCTATACCTACAAGCTCTACTGGTCGCGCTGGCACCGTGATCTGGGGGAACTGACCATGGATGTGCTGGGCCAGCAAGGCGAGATCGGCGCCAGCGACGAACGGTTCGAGGGGCTGCCCAACATGTTCCTGATGAGCCGGTCCGACACGATCTATGCCGGCACCGACCAGATCCAGCGCAACATCATCGCCGAGCGCGGGCTCGGCCTGCCCAGGGAGCCGCGCGGCGCATGACCGAACCGATGGGCCAATGGCCGGGGACCATTCCCCATGCGGCACAGGCCGCCGCCCAGCGCTGGCCGGACAAGACGGGGCTGATCGTCGGCGACCGGCAATGGACATTCGCGCAATTATGGGCGGATGCCCGCGCCGCTGCCTCGGCCTTTCTGGCCAATGGCATTGGCCGGGGCGACCGCGTCGCCCTCTGGGCCCCCAACCTGCGCGAATGGATCCTGGCGGCCATCGGCGCGCAGGTGACGGGCGCCTGCATCGTGCCCCTGAACACCCGCTTCAAAGGGGTGGAAGCCGGCGACATCATCGGGCGCGCCCGCGCCAGGATGCTGTTCGTGCCGCATCGCTTCCTTGATACCGATTACCGCGTCTTGATTGCAGGGCAGGACCTGCCCGATCTGGCGCGGACAATCCTGATCGGCGATGACGGTCCCGACGGCTGGGACGGTTTCATTGCCGCTGGTAAGGGCAGCCATGATCCGGCGGTCGATGCCGCGCTGGATCGGCTGAGCCGCGATGCTATCTGCGATATCATCTTCACCTCGGGCACCACCGGGCGACCCAAGGGGGTGATGACGGCGCACAGACAGGTGACGCAGATTTTCGGCGACTGGGCCGTGCGCGTCGATCTGCGCCAGGGCGACCGCTACCTGATCGTCAATCCCTTCTTTCATACCTTTGGTTACAAGGCCGGCTGGGTTCCCTGCCTGCTGCGCGGGGCGACCATCGTGCCGATGGCGACTTTCGACGTGGCGGAAATGGTGCGCCAGATCGAGGTGAACAGGATCAGCTTCATTCCCGGTCCCCCCACCATCTATCAGTCGCTGTTGCAGGAACTGGCCGGCGGCAAGGTGCGCGACTTTTCGTCCCTGCGCGTCGCTGTCACCGGGGCGGCCCCTGTCGCCCCGGCGCTGGTGGAACGGATGCGCCGCGAACTGGGCATGTCCAACATCGTCAACGGCTATGGCATGACGGAATGCGGCGCCATTTCCATGACACGCCAGGGGGATGACGCGCAGACCGTGGCCGGCACCTGCGGCTATCCCCTGCCCGGCACCCAGGTGCGCTGTGTCGATGACAATGGAAACGACGTGTCACCGGGAGAGACCGGGGAACTGTGGGTGAAAAGCCACGCGGTGATGCGGGGATATCTGGACGATCCGGAAGCAACCAAGGAAGCCATCGACGAGGACGGCTGGCTGCATACCGGCGATATCGGCACCATCGATGCCCAGGGCTATCTCAACATCACCGACCGCAAGAAAGACATGTATATTTCAGGCGGTTTCAACTGCTATCCGGCGGAGATTGAGAAGCTGCTGATGGCCCATCCCGCCATCGAGATCGCGGCCGTCATCGGCGTGCCGGACGAGCGCATGGGAGAGGTCGGCAAGGCTTTTGTCGTGCTGCGGCCCGATGCGCAGGCGAATGATGCCAGCATCATCCAATGGGCGCGCGCCAACATGGCGAATTACAAGGTGCCGCGCCAGGTGACCTTCGTCAGCACACTGCCGCGCAATGCCGGCGGGAAATTGCTGCGCACGGAACTGCGGGCGCAGGAAAGCCGTCATCAAGACTGAGCATGGCCAGCCATCGTCGGCCCGTTGTTGCCCGTCAGCCTTGGTCGACGGCGACAACGGGGTTGAGAGCAGGTACTGAAGTTGGTGGATTATACCGCGTCCCGGTGATCGCAACCGATCACCGGGCTTCAATCGCCAGCGCCGCCATCCGGCGGCTTGGCTACGCCGCACATGCGGCGCGGCGGCAGTCGCCGCCGTACCAGATCCCGATGAGTTGCACTCACCGGGATCTGGTATTACATCGTCGCCAGCAGATCAGGTTGTCTTCTGTTCGATCCTCGCGAGGCTCACCGTAAAGCCGCACTTTTCCGACGAATCCATCATAAATTCCTGATATCGCTCGAAGAACCCACCCAGGTGAAGGTCGATCTCCGCCTGCGTATAGTCAAGCGCGTGAACAGGCGCAAAGCCACTGCGCCGGGCGCGGGCCAGGGCGGCTTCACCGTCGCTGACGCCGAAGAACACATTCATGACACCGTCGCCATGCTTTGCCAGGAACCCGGACACGGCACTGCTGTCTTCCCGGCCGGGCATCGGGGCGCAGAGTTCGATCCCTGCGTCCCAGGCGATGGAAACCCGAATGCCGAACGGCTCCCCGGTCCAGTCCGCGTCATGAAAGGTCGCGCCCAGAAGATCGCTGTACAGTTCCTTGGCCTTTTCGAGATCGTGAACCGCGATCAGAACGCGATTGACACCGAGCAGCCCCATTTCAGCCCCCTTCATTCAATCAAATTGGCGAGGAAGCCCAACCCCTTACTTGCCTGCGTTCCCGAATGCGCCAACCGGTATGGGTGCGGAGGAGCTGGTCTTCGTACCAAAGGCCATTGACCGTGGTGCGTTCGCTGCCGTCAGGCGCGCGCAACGTCATCGGGACAATTGCCGCGGAACGAGCCGTGGCAACGTCCCCATCCAGATCGACCACCACCGTGGACACCATGTGCTGTGTCCCCGCCATAAGGTCGAGGATCGGTCGCAGGAATGCCTCCAAATCGTCGCACCCACCCCGTGGCCCCCCGAGTGCCGTGAAATCCAGCGTCGCATCCGCGGTGAATATTGCCCGGAATGACGGCCAGTCCCGCTGATCCAGGGCATGGCAATAGCGCGCAAGAAGTTCGTTGATTTCGATTTTATCGGATAAGGCGCCGATATCCATGGCTTGCTTTCCTCCCTCCAGCCGCAGATTCGCTCCCAAAAGCGCAGGGTAGAGCTGCATGTCAGAGGAGGGGCAACATGCCCCTCCTCTTGGACTCATAGGAGAAGCATCAGAAGCTGATCTTCGCATCCACCCCGAACGTGCGCGGCTGCTTGTAGGAGCCTGCCGCATAGTTCAGCGATCCGAAATCGATGGCGAAGTCTATGTTCCGCTGATTGGTCAGATTGTCACCCCAGATCCCGATCTCCATTTCACCTCCCTGCACCTGGATTTCAGACAGGGAGAGGCGCGCCTTCAGATTATGATCCGGCCGTGATCGCACCTGCTTGTTGAAAACATTGACCCGATCCAGATTGTTGTAATAGAGCGTGCTGCGGTACGCATAGTCGATGCGCGCCGTGAGACGCCCCAGTTCGACCGGTGTCGAATATTGTCCCCCGACATGCGCATTGAACTTGGCCGATTGCGGCATGCGGGCTTCATCCGCCACATCGATCAGCACGTTGGTCAACGGGTCCCGATACAGATACTGCTTGTATTTGGGATCGGTGTAACCCAGCGACCCGTCGAAGGTCAGTCCCTCTACCGGCGCCACAGTCAGTTCGGCTTCAACCCCGCGCAATTGCACCTTACCGGCATTGACGATCAGCGAATTGACGCCGCCCGAACCGGCGGCGAACTGGTTGATCTGCTGATTGTCGTAATCGGTCTGGAACAGGGCCAGGTTGAAGCGGACGCGACGGTCGAACAGCTCCGTCTTGACGCCCCCCTCATAGGCCATCACGTCCTCGGGTTCAAACGCGTTGATCACGACGGCTCGTGGGCTCATGCCGCCCGAACGATAGCCGGTGGAGAGCCGGACATAGCCCATCACGTCGTCAGTAAAGCGGTAATTGGCCGACAGCAGCCAGGAAAGGTCATCATAGCCGACCTTGCCATGCAGGTTCGGCACGACGTCACCGCGCAGATCGAGGGTCTTGCGATCCTCAGTGTAGCGCAGGCCACCGGTCAGTTCGAGCCTTTCCTCGAACAAAGCGGGCTTCCAGCTGACCTGACCGAAGGCAGCCTTCGAGGACGCCGTACCCCCGAACGCCTGGACCGGGGTCAGGTTGAGGCCGACGAGCCGCAAGCCGGGATTGAGCGCCGCGACGGCGTCCGCCACGCTCTGCGGAAAGCCGGCAAAGCCCAACGCCGCGACGGGCAGCGCCACGGTCAGTGCCTGATGGTTCGATTCCGAAGATTTCTCATAAAAATAATAGGCGCCTGCGACATAGCTGAACTCTCCGACCGTGCCCAGGGCCTGAAGCTCCTGGCTGAACTGCCACTGCTTCTGCGGGGCATTGTTGCCGTTCAGCAGCGTTACCGGTTGCACCGAGGTCAGCGTCGGGGACGTGAAATCGATCACCCGCCCCCGCAGATTGCCGTTCCCACCCAGCGTCAGGATCGTGTCCTGAAAGAAGGTGCGGTAGGAACTGATCGACTTCAGCGTCATTTCCGGCAGCGCTTCATATTCGACCGTCAGGCCATGGCCCTTGATCTTGGCGGTGGCATCATAACGCGTCTTGCCATCGCGATCCCGGAAACCAGCCATCAAGCCGACGCCGAGGCGATCGGGGCTGATCAGGAACGGATCGCCACCCAGCGATGCCGATTGGCCGAAATAGGCGATCGTGTCCGGAGTTGCCTGCAGAACCTGGAAATAGGGCGAGGAGCCGCGACGGTCATTATAGTCGAAACTGTAATTGACCGTGGCCTTCTCGAAATCGGCCTGGATGTTGGCGATGAATGCATCACCGTTCAGCGCGCCCGGATCGTCGCTGGCGGGACGCAGCCGGTTGTCGACATAGCCATCGCGCTCCCGGTGCATCGCGGAAAATGAAGCTTTGAATGGCGTGTCGGCGATAATGCCGGTATCGACCCGGCTGCGCAGATACCAGTCATTATACCGGCCATAGCCGGCCTTGGCCTCGGCATGAAAATTATCGGACGGTTTGCGCGACACAAGCTGGATGGCGCCACCCACCGTGTTGCGGCCGAACAGGGTGCCCTGCGGCCCGCGCAGAACCTCGATCCTTTCCAGGTCGACCAGATCGAACAAGGCACCGGCCGAGCGTGCGACATAGACGCCGTCCAGATAGATGCCGACCGCCTGTTCAGCGACCGACGAAGGTTCCTGGTTGCCGATACCGCGGATATAGACCGAGGCCGCCGTCGGGCTGGTCGATTGCTGTAGGATCGTCAGATTCGGCGTGAATTGCGGAATGGACGTGACATCCTTGATATTCTGCTGTTCAAGAAAATCACCGCTGAGCGCCGTCACCGCCACGGGAATGGTCTGAAGCGATTCAGACACGCGCCGCGCCGTGACCACGATTTCCAGAAGACCGGAGAATTCATCCTGTGCGGGCGGCGCGCTTTTCTCCTGCGCCTGCACCGCCACAGGCGATACCAGCATCATAGCGGCAATGGCCGCCAACCGGCGGCTCCATGAAGCGTACATAATCCCTCCCATTTCCTTGATTTTCGGTTGTCGGCGGCCGTCTGCGCAGCCTTTCGGCAGGCCGCTCCTGCGTCCTACCATTTGATTTTTAATACGCATGATAAAACTTATCAAATCATTTTGTGGCTTTTTGCGTATGTTATATATGATTATGGAACGATCTATATGAAGCCCAAACGTCGACGTTGTCACATCAGGGTGGCGACGCAGGCACGGCTTCCTGCCTGACGATATCCAGGAACAGCGGGCGCTCCCCGCCGCCATGCACGGCCAATTGCGCGCCACTGACATAGGCTGCCTCCGGCGAGGCGAGGAACAGGACAGCCTCAGCCACGTCGCCGCCGCGCCCCATCCGCCCCAGAGGCAGAGATGCAGCAATCCGTTCCTGAGCGCGCGACGATCCATAGGTCATCTCCGCGCTCTCCGTTTCGATCAGGCCGACGATGATGGCGTTGACACGCACCTCCGGCCCCCATTCCTGGGCCAGGCTGGTGGTCACGCTGAGCAGGCCCGCCTTGGCGGCACCATAAATCGCCGTATCGGGCGATGGGCGCACGGCGCTGACGCTTGCGATATTGACGATCGACCCGCGCGATGCCTTCAGATGCGGATAAGCCGCCTGCGACACATGCAGCGGGGCCAGCAGGTTCAGTTGCAGGATACGCTCGGAAAAGCGCGGGCTGGCCGTCGCCGCCTGCGCCTGCGGCGACCCGCCGGCATTGTTGACCACAATATCCAGCCGGCCATGGCGGCCAATGATCGCGGTGACCAGGGACGCCACCTGGACCGGATCGCGGATGTCGCAGGCATGGAATCCAGCCTCACAGCCATCCTGTGTGATCGGTTCCTCTGGTGCGGACCTCCCGCAGGTTTCCACAACACAGCCCGCTGCCAGCAGCCGGCGCACGATCGCCGCACCGATCCCACGCGTGCCGCCGGTCACCAGCGCGACCTTGCCGTCCAGTCGAATACCCATGTCGGTTTCTCCTTCCTCTATCTCCCGATGGGCGGCGGCGATCCATGCGCGACCGCCGTCATCTGGATGGGAGATTAATATCATGCGTAAAATTATTAACATTTTGATCTACATCATCAACATTCTTCTTAATTTAATTGATCATTTGCGTAGATAAATCGATGCAGATATGATCTGCATCGACTTGCCCCTATGGGAAGGGGCGATGTATGATGGCGCATATATCGAACGAAAGGGTACCGACATGGTGACGTCAGCGGATTATCGACTGGGAAGCTTCGACTATCCACGCGGCTGGTTCATGATCGGCACGTCGGATGACGCGACCAAGAGCCCCAAGCCCATCCGCTATTTCGGTCAGGACCTGGTGCTGTATCGCGGCGAGAGTGGCACCGCCTATGTGGTGGAGGCCTACTGCCCGCACATGGGCGCGCATCTGGCCAAGAACGCCACTTCCTATATCGTGCGCGACGGGGAACAGATCGAAGGTGAGTCCATCCGCTGCCCCTATCATGGCTGGCGCTTCGGCGCCGACGGGGCCTGCGATCACATCCCCTATTCGCAGCAGCGGCCGAAGGCGGCGAAGCTGCGCACCTTCACCACGGTGGAACGGGCCGGTATCATCTGGATCTGGCACGACCCGGAACAACAGGAACCAGAATATCCCCTGCCCGACTTTGGTGGCCACTGGGACGAGGCTGGCTGGGTGCGCTGGAAGATCGACCATATGGGCGATCTCACCAGCCATCCGATCGAGATCGTGGACAACATGGCCGATCTGGCCCATTTCACGCCGATCCACGGGTCGGTCAACACCACCTATTTTGCCAATGAATTCAAGGGCCATGTGGTCTATCAGTATTTCTCGTCGGGCCACCGCACACTGGTGAGCGCACCGGGCGCGCAGCTCCACACCTCCACCTGGTATACCGGCCCGGCCATCCTGCAGTCGGAAATGAAGGGTGACTTCAATTCGCTGATCATGATTGCCCATACACCAGTGGAAGAAGGCTGCACCCGGGTTTGGCACGGGCTGATGGTGCAGGTGAATGACGGCAGCAGTCCCATCACCGACGAACAACGGGCAGGCGCCCTGGCCTATCAGGAAGGCAGCCGCTTGGCCCTGGCCCAGGATGTGGAGGTGTGGCAGTACAAGCGCCCCTGCATCAACCCCATGGTGGTGGCGGGCGACGGCCCCTTCGGCAAGCTTCGCACCTGGTACAAGCAGTTCTTCCAGCCGCGCGACAAGGTCGAGGAATGGCAGAAGCGGGTCAATGGTCTGGTCGTCAGCATCGACAAGCGTGACGGCAATCAGGCCGCCTGAAGCAGGAAGCAATCCATGGCGAACAGAAGCGAGCGCCCCGTGGCCGTGGTCACGGGCGCCAGCCGGGGTGCGGGGCGCGGCATCGCCGTGGCCCTGGGTCAGAAGGGTTTCCGGGTCTATGTCACCGGACGCACCATCACCGAGGGTCAGGCGCCGCTGCCCGGTACCATCGGCGCCACGGCGGCGCAGGTCGACGCTGCGGGCGGCGAAGGCCGGGCGGTGCAGGTAGACCATGCCGACGAACAGGCCATCGCCGCCCTGTTCGACCGGGTCGCCACGGAGAGCGGCCGGCTCGACATCCTGGTCAATAATGTGGCGTCGCTGCATGACGATCTGGTGAGGCCGGGCCCGTTCTGGGAGAAATCCACCGGGCTGGTGGACATCCTGGATGTCGGCCTGCGGTCGCATTATCTGGCGAGTTGGCATGCGGCCCGAATGATGGTGCCGGCCCGTGACGGGTTGATCGCCTTCACCTCCTCCTTCGGTTCCGTCTGCTACATGCACGGGCCCGCCTATGGCGCGCAGAAGGCGGGCGTGGATAAGTTCGCCGCCGATATGGGGGTGGATTTCCGGGAAACGGGCGTGGCGGCAGTGGCGCTGTGGATGGGGCCATTGCTGACGGAACGAACCGCCCGCACGTTGGCCCAACATCCCGCGCAATATGAGAAATTCATGGCCGATGCGGAGACGCCGGAATTCAATGGACGGGTGATTGCCGCCATCCATGCCGATCCAGCCCGTGCCGACCTGAGCGGCCAAACGCTGATATCGGCGGAAATTGCCGGGCGCTATGGCCTGACCGACAGCAATGGACGTATCCCGCCCTCCTATCGCGCGATGCTGGGCGACCCACGCATCCCGCACCCGGCCATCGTCACCTAACACAAGGCTATGTCGGAGCGGACACCTTTCACATGAAGGGCGTGACATATGAGTGATGCGATCTTCGAGACCGAACGCGCCATTACCCGTGGCCTCGCCACATTCGCCCGCATTCTCGATGAAAAGCGCTGGGATGCGCTGGGGGAGGTGTTTGCGGAGGATGTGACCTTCGACTATGGGTCGGGCCAAATACAGCGCGGCCTGCCCGCGCTGCGCGATCAGATGACCCGGTTCCTCGACCGCTGCGGCCCCACCCAACACCTGATCGGCAGCATCTTGATTGATGCCGACGGTGACAAGGCCCATAGCCGCGCCTATGTCCAGGCTCGCCACCAGCGGACCGGAGATCCGGCCGGCACGATCTTCGACAGTTGTGGCGATTATCATGATGGCTGGGCACGCCAAGCCAAAGGCTGGCGCATCGTTCATCGCCATGCGAAATGGCTCGTCCATAGCGGCGATCCGACGATACTTGGAGCCGGAGAAGCGGACCTGGGTTGACAGTTACAGATACACTGGTCGGCACCTCAGCCCTGCCGGCCAAGAATCATATCGGCCGCCTTTTCGGCGACCATCATTGTGGGCACGTTGGTGTTGCCGCCTGGCACACGCGGCATAACAGACGCGTCTACGACGCGCAGCCCCTGGATGCCATGCACCCGCAATTGTGGATCGACGACCGCCAGCGGGTCGCGCCCCATTCGGCAGGTGCCGACACTGTGGATATCGGAAATGGCGCTGGCCCGCAGATAAGCGTCCAGTTCCGCATCCGATCGCACATCGGCACCGGGGGCCAGTTCCTCGCCACGCAGCGGATCGAACGGCGCCTGTGCAAATATATCGCGCACGGCGCGGATGGCGGCCCGGCCCATGGCCAGATCTTCCGGCGTCGACAGGATGTTGGGATCAATGGCCAGCGGGTCGGACGGCGACGGCCCCGTCAGGCGGATCTCGCCGACGCTGTGCGGGCTCAACAGATCGATATGGGCGAAATACCCGTGCTGCATGATCAGCTTGCGCCCCATCGCCTCGTACAGCGCCATGGCAAAATGCACTTTCACGTCCGGTTCCGCCGATCCAGGCATGGTGCGCAGATAGGCGGACACCTCGGCCGGCGGATTGGCCAGGGGCCCCCGGCGGAACAGCAGGAAATTGACGATCCCCTTCGCCGCCACCAGCGGGTTGAAGAAATTGAACATGGAGATGGGCTGGGTGCAGGCCTGCTTGACCGTGACCGCCACATGGTCGCGGTAATTCTGCCCGACGCCGGGAAGGTCATGCACCACCGGCACCCCGTGCGCCGCCAAGTGCGCGCCCTCCCCAATGCCGGACAGCATCAGGACATGGGGCGAATGGATGGCCCCGGCCGACACGATCACCTCACGCGTGGCCTGCGCCGTGACCCGTGTACCCTTACGGCTATAGGTGACGCCCGTTGCCCGCCGGTTGGTAACCACGACCCGCTCCACATGCGCCTCGGTCACGACATGCAGGTTGGGCCGCCCGCGCGCCGGCCGCAGATAGGCGCGTGCGGCACTCCACCGCCGCCCGGCCGATGCCGTCACATCAGCGGGGCCGACCCCTTCGCGCACAGCGCCATTGGTATCGTCATTATAGGGAACGCCCGCCGCCTGCGCCGCCGCCGCAAACGCGCGGGCCAGCGGGTGGACGATGCCCGGCCGGGTGACCAGCACCGGTCCGCCACGCCCGTGATAGGTGGCGTCGCCGCCCGGCCGGTAATCCTCCAGCTTGCGGAAATAGGGCAGCACATCGTCGAAGCTCCACCCCTCGTTCCCCAATTGCCGCCACAGGTCGTAATCGCTGCGCGCGCCCCGGTCATAGACCATGCCGTTGATCGAGGAGGAGCCGCCCAGCACCTTGCCGCGCGGGGTATACATCTGCCGGTCACCGGCATGTTTCTGGGGAACGCTGACATGCATCCACTGGAACAGGCCACCATACATGATCGGCAGCAGGCCGCCGGGCGCCTGGATGAAGACACTGCGGTCATGCCCGCCCGCCTCGATCAGCAAGACCTTGTTGCGCGGGTCCGCGGACAGCCGGCCGGCCAGGACGCAGCCCGCCGAGCCCGCGCCCACAATGATGAAATCATAGGTGTCGGCCATGTTCTCTCCCCACGGCGCCCGGTGGCGCGGTCTATGCTATTGGCAAGCTGTTGGCATGTCAGCACCCGGTCAGTCGCCGGGACACCCCCATGACGCGAAGAATATCATGGAGGAAGATGGGGATATCATATAATTATCGCCCATGATATTGATGATTTGCGTAGAGTACGTCATCAAACCGAATGAACAACACGATCACGACAGGGGTAGGGAATGGCAGCGGCAGACCTTTGGGATCACGAGGTCGATGTGCTTGTGGTGGGCTCAGGCGCAGGCGGCCTGACCGCCGCCATCAATGCCGCCGACGCGCACGGCAAGGTGCTGGTGATCGAAAAGGCGGCGGAATTCGGCGGCACCTCGGCCACGTCCGGCGGCGGCATCTGGATTCCGTGCAGTGATGAGGCGCGTGCAGCCGGCCTGGAGGATAGCGCCGAGGACGCCTTTACTTATGTCCGCCCACAAAGCGCGCCCAATGTGCCGGACGGGGTGATCCGCGCCTTCATCCGCCACGCCCCGGAAATGCTGCGCTGGCTGCAGGCCAATACACCCGTGCGGTATGACAGCGTGCCCTATCCCGATTATCATGTCGAGTATCCGGGCGGGAAACATGGGTTCCGCACCCATCTGCCGCGCACCTTCGACGGTCGCCAATTGGGTGACGACATCCTGAAGCTGCGCGGCCCCTCGCCCGCCGCCAGCCTGGGTGGCGTCATCAACTGGAGTTTCGCCGACACCCATTATCTGCTGTTCCGCAACAAGGGATGGCAGAAGGTGCTCACCCGGATGCTGTGGGACTATGTCAGCGACATTCCCCACCGTTTCCGGTCCCGCAAGGATCGCCGGCTGACCCTGGGCAACGCCCTGGTCGGCGGGCTGTGGATGGCCATCAAGCAACGCGGCATCCCCGTCTGGCTGGAAACGCCGCTGCTGGATCTGGTGGTCGAGGACGGGCGCGTGACCGGTGCCGTCGTCATGCAGGACGGCAAGAAGGTACGAATCGGGACAAGACGAGGGGTCATCCTGGCGGCCGGCGGGTTTGAGCGCAATCGCGAGATGCGGGCCAAATATCTGCCGGGTTCCGATGATCCGGAGATCAGCGGCTCGCAGGTCAACAATACCGGCGACAGCATCCTGGCGGCCGACCGGATTGGCGCTGGCATGCGCAATCTACAATCCACATGGTCGGCCCCCGTCTTCCGCGTTCCGGGTGAGGATCGGGCCCGCCTTTCCTCCATCGAACGCGCCCTGCCTGGCTGCATCATGGTCAACCGGCAGGGCAAGCGGTATCTGAACGAGGCCGCGTCCTATCATGTGGTGGGCAAGCAGATGATCGCGATGGAGCGGGAGGGTGGCCAGACCAACCCCTCCTGGTTCGTGTTCGACGCAACCTACCGCCACAAATACCCGGCCGGCGCGCTGCTGCCGCTGATCCCCGACGCCCTGCACCCGGCGGGGGTGCGCCAGGTGCTGAAGAAGGCCCCGACGGTGGAGAAGCTGGCCGAAGCCATCGGCGTGCCGCCGGCCACCCTCAAGGCCACGCTGGAACGGTTCAACGCCGATGCGCGCAAAGGGGTGGACAGTGAATTCGACCGGGGCGGTCCCGCTTATGACCGGATGTATGGTGACCAGCGGGTTAAGCCAAACCCCACGCTGGCCCCCATCGAGAAGGGGCCCTTCTATGCGCTTCCCATCCATGGCGGCGATATCGGCACCAATGGCGGCATCGTCACCGACGAACATGCCCGCGTCCTGGACCGAGACGATCAGGTGATTGCCGGCCTCTATGCCGTGGGGAACAATGCCGCCTCTGTGATGGGCGAAAGTTATCCCGGTGCCGGTGTCACCCTGGGGCCGGCCATGACCTTCGGCTATATCGCGAGCCGGCATGCGATGGGTGCCAACCAGCCCTGACCGATAGGGTCAGGGCCCTGGATCCCGCGCCGTCTCATCGCGGCGGCGCAGGCGGGCCTTCGATGTCGGAGCGGGCGGCGACCAGAACCTGCTCGGCGCCCTTCTCGTCCACCTGCTTGACCAGCATGGACATGCGGCGGCTGACCGACCGGGTAATCCGCCACTGATCCCCGACGCGGACGAATTCATCCTCGTAATTGACGGCCAACTGGGTGTGCCGTCTGGTGTCGGTATCGATCTGAAAGAAGTGCAGATCGAACCATCCGGTGGCCTTGTCGGGGCCAGTCAGTTCGACGATGGCATTGCTGAGATGATGCATATCCACGATGTTGGGCCGGCAGCCCCATTGCTGAAAGATCGCGGCGAAGGCGTCCGGGTCGGTGAACAGCGGAAAACCTTCGAAATCGATGACTGCATCGGCAGTGAAACAGTTCCTGACGATCTCCGGTTGCTTGCGGTCGCAGGCGCGAACATAGCGTGCCTTCAATGCCTGGATCGCCTGGATATCCTCCAGCCGCGCAATCCGGGCCTCCAGATCAGGGCTCATAACGCCTCCCCACTCGATGTTCTGCGTATATTTCTTAACATATTTATACGCATTCATCGAATAAAATTGAAAATTTGTTCGTATTGACGCACAATATGCCCAACAGCAGACAGTATCATTCATAGAATCCGGGAGAGAGCGCACCATGGTCGATCAACAGGCAATGCCGGCCCATTTTGACCGCGACACCCTGTTGCGGGCAGCAACCGACCGCGCGGGTCTGGACGATTTCGGCGACACCTGGTTCCTGGAGCCGATGGACCGTTACATCGCCGCCGCCAATCAGGAAGGCCGCCTGACGGCACAGGGCCTTGCCATGCAGACAGAGGTGATTATCAAGGGGCTGACCAGCCGGCTGCGTATGGTGGACGACATCAAACGCCACCCCGACATTCTTGACGAGCGGGTGGAGGTCGCCGGCATCATCCTGGGACTTCCGCGTACCGGCAGCACGATTTTCCACCGCCTGCTGGCCCAGGCACCCGGCATGACGGCCATCCGCTGGTTCGAGGCGCAGAATTTCGCGCCATTCCCGAACGAGAAGCCCGGCGACCCGGTCGAACGCCGCGCCTATGCCCAGGCGATGATCGACGGCTGGCTGAACGCGGCCCCGGAACTGGCCTCCATCCACCCGCTCGACCCGGAGGCGCCGGACGAGGAAATCCTGATCCTGGGCCAGATGTTTGTCAGCACCATGGTGGAGGGCATGACCTTCGTGCCCAGTTTCGCCCGCTGGCTGAACACCTATGACCAGTCCCGTGGGCATGAGGACCTGAAGACCATTCTGAAATACCTGCAATGGCAGGAGCCGTCGCGTCGCGGCAAACGCTGGATCCTGAAAAGCCCGTCGAACCTGCCCTATGCCGAATTGGCGGCCAAGGCGTTCCCCGACGCGCTGCTGATCATGACCCACCGCGACCCGCTGCAGACCGTGCCCTCCTATGTCAGCATGCAGGCCACCCTCTACAAGCTCGGCGCCCGGATATCGGACGCGGAGGTTGGTGCATTCTGGCTGGCCCGCCTGATCGAGTGGATGCAACGGTTCGAGACGGCGCGCGTGCGCATTGGCGAGGAACGGTTCATCGACATCGATTACCGTACGGTGGCCCGGACGCCACTGCAGGAGGCTAGGCGCGTACTGGACCGAATGGGCATCCCGACCGGTCCCGACACCGATGCCGCCCTGACCGAATTCATGGAAGGCAATCAGCGGGAACAACGGCCCGCGCATGACTATTCGCTGGAACGTTTCGGCTTGGACGAGGCGGCGATCAAGCAGGCCTTCGCGGATTACCGTGCCCGCTATATCCGATGATCCGGACGACATCACATGACCATGACGCTGGAAGCCCGGATCGACCGGCTGGAATCGCTGGACGCCATCCGTCAACTGCCCGCGAAATACGCGCTGGCGCTGGACATGCGCGATTCAGACGCCTGGGTGGGGTTGTTCCCTGAGGATGTGAAGGTCGGCGGCGGCAAGACCGGTCGCAAGGCGCTGCGCGACTGGTTCGACGAGACGCATTCGATACAGTTCGACGGCACCTCCCACCATATCGGCGGCCATATCATCGATTTCGATGATGCCGACCATGCCCAGGGCGTCGTCTATTCCAAGAACGAGCATGAAAGCGGACCGGAATGGGTCATCATGCAGATGATGTATTTCGACAAGTATGAGCGGATCGACGGGCGCTGGTATTTCCGCCGCCGCCTGCCGCTCTACTGGTACGCCAGCGACCTCAACAAGCCGCCCGTCGGCCAGCGCAAGATGCGCTGGCCCGGCGTGCCGCCCTACGAAGGCAGCTTCCACGACCTGTTCCCCTCCTGGAAGGACTATTGGGCGCGCGGCGGTAAGCCCCATGATGGCCCCGTCGCCTCACCCGCCCCCCTGGACCGCTTCATCGAGACCATGCGCCGGGACGCCCCCCTGCCCCGCCCGCGCGTGCGGAGTTAGGGCCTACCCTTGATCAGATGGCTAAAAGCGACCGGGAAAGTTTCCTCGCAAGGAAACTTTCCCGGTCGCACGCCATGTTCCCCTCGGCCCGGCCCCTACCAGACCAGCTTCAGCGATTCAAAGCCCATAACGGCACCGCCGAAGGCGGAAAAGGCTTCCTGTTCCTCCGCCAACTGGAAATCAGGGATCTGCTTCAGCCATTCCTGAAGCGAGATCATGATTTCCCGCTTGGCCAGATGCGATCCCATACAGCGATGAGGTCCGACACCAAAGGTAACATGGTTATTGACCTTGCGGTCGAGGTCGATGGTCTGCGGGTTCTCGAAAACCGCCGGATCGCGGTTGGCCACGGTGTTGGGTAGCACTACGCGGTCGTTGCGCTTCAACTGGATGCCCCGGAATTCGCAATCGTGCGTGACCCGGCGATAGAGGTTCGAGACGGCGTTGATGCGCATCAACTCCTCAATGGCCAGCAGGAAGGCTGCCGGATCATCCAGCTTGTCGCGGAAATACGCGCGGGCGAGCGGCGTGGTCGCCAGATAGCGCCAGACATAGGCCATGGTGTTGGTCACAGTGTCCAGCCCGGCCACGAACAGCAGGAAGCCGCAATTCAGGATATCGTGCCAGGCATGCTGCTTGCCCTCTGACGTGCGGGCATTGACGATGGTCGAGGCGATGTCATTGCCTGGATTGCGCTCCTTCTCCCGGAACAGTTCCTCCAGCACGCCATAGATCTCCGTCACGTTCGCGGCGCGGATGGCCGGGTCGGTGCTGCGGAAGAAGGTATTGGCGATGCGCAGGAATTCTGGCAGCCGTTCTTCGGGCAGGCCGAATAGATCCAGGAAGGTACCGGTGGGGAACTTCGACGCATAATCGGCGATGAAGTCGCAACCACTACGACCGGCAAAACCGGAGATCAGCCCCTCTGCCCGGTGCTGAAGCCCCTCCGTCATCCGGCGCACGGCCAGCGGCGTGAACATCGGGGCCAGAAGCTGGCGGAAGATATTGTGATCGGGCGGATCGACACCCTGCGGCTGCATGGTGGGAAACGGCTCGATCGGTGGGATCGGCGTCTGATGGGTGGAAAACACCGTATGGTCGCGATAGGCTTCGACGATATCGGCGTAATTCAGGAACACCCAATGGCCGCCATTATGCGGCGTATAGAAGATAGACGGCACTTTCCGGCGGACCAGCCCGTGCCAGATCTCCGCCGGGTCGTTCAGTCCTTCGGGGATATGGAAGAAATCGAAATCGACGACCAGGTCGACAGGCACATGATCGGGCGGGGACGGTTGCCACAGCAGACTCATGACGCGGCTCCCTTCACGATGCGCAAGGCGCCCTCCGGGCAATTGCGGATGGCCAGCCGCACTTTGGCCTCAAGCTCGGCTGCAAATTCTGGCTCATTGATAACGCATTTGCCCAGGACCGCATCGGTGGAGAACACTTCCGGACACAAATCCTCGCAGCGGGCATGTCCCTGGCAGACCGCCAGGTTGACGACCACTTTCATTGATCATTCCTCCCTAAAATCGTTGCCCAGATTTTAGCAGCGGCCCACTCCACCTCCCATTCGACGGCTGGAACAGAAAAGGACATTCAGCGCTAATCGTGCTACTGACTTTTTCCCCTGTTCCGGACTGCCACGATGGATTTCACACCTACGACCCTTCACCAGATCGCGCTTGCCGATGGGCGGCTGGAACTGGTCGAATGGCACTTCCCTGACATGATCGATTTCCGGCGTACGGAATCCGACCTGATGCTGGAAATGTCGCTGCCGCCGCATTCAGCGGATGCATCGGCAGAGTTCCCCGACATCGCGCCGGGCCAGCACTGCTTCATGGGGACCTTGTTCGTCCGTTACCCGGATGTGGCCCTGCATGGCCGGGGCGAAGGCGGCCATATCCGCGTCATGCGCGCTGTCTTCGACCCCACCGTTGCAGTTTCAATCCTGGGGAGTGACCGCCCTCCGCCCCTGCGGTTCCTGCAATCACTGTTGGATATACGCAGCGACGGCCTGCGTGCGCTTATGCGGCTGGCCTATCGCGAACTCACCAACGAGGTGGATCGGTCGGTCGATGCGCTGGATGCCCTGTTCAGTCTGCTGGTAATCGAGATGCGCCGCCTGCTCGAGCGGCAACCCCATACTCCGGCCAGCGGTCGGATGGCCGCCTGGCAATATCGACGGATACGCGAACGGGTCGCCGAGGGGGGAGAACCGCCATCGGCCGCGGACCTCGCCGCCTTGTGCGGCGTCAGCTCTCGCCACCTGCATCGGCAGTTCCAGGCCCTGACCGGCACCACCATCGCCAAATATGTGGAGAATTCACGGATCGAACGCGCCAAGGATTTGCTTGTTAGCACCGACTGGCCGGTGAAGAACATCGCCTTTTCCTGCGGGTTTCCGCATCCCAACAGCTTCGCGCGTGTCTTCCGGCGGGTGACGGGCCTGCCGCCACACATTTTCCGGCAACGCGCGACGGGCGCCGGCGTTTGAAAAAAATTCAAGGTTAGCAGGGCATTTCCGGTCACCGGAAATACGCTCTATGCGACCCCGAACGATGGCGCTTTACGGGTAGAGCGGCCCGTTGCCCGCGCCACCAGCAGGAACAGTGTCGCCACCGCCCCGCATGCGCCGATGACGATGATCGTCACCAGACCATAATTCCCCGTGATGTCGCGCACCCAGCCCGCTGCCGGCGGCAGGCAGAAGGTCAGCGGCAGGGTGAACAGGCCGAAAAAGCCAATCGCACGTGGCAGGGCGGCGATGCCGAAGGCCTGGGCTGCCATGATATTGACCGGCGGATAGATTGCCGGACCGCAGATACCCAGGACGAACACCGCCGGGATCATCGCCGGCAACCAGCTTGACGTGCCGATGACCAGCCAGCTTGCGGCAAAGCCGCTGCCCACCAGCGCAAGGGTCCGCGCCGCGCCGATCCGGTCGGCCAGAAAGCCCGACAGCATGGACCCCAGGATTGCCGCCGCCCCCAACACCGAGACAAGCAAGGCCGCCAGATCGACCTGCACACCCTTTTCCACCGCGAGCGCGACCATGTGGGAAATGCCGGTGATCCCCGCCGCATTCAAGGTTCCGCCGCCCAGCACCATCACCCAGAATAATGGGCGGGAAAGAACGGCGCGCGCGTCGGCAGGCGCGGTCGTGGCATGGTCGCCTTTCTTCCCGTCAACGGCTGAACAGGAAACCGACGGTGGGTCGGCAATACCTAGAAGGAAAGGCAGCAGCAGCAGATGCAGCGCTGCCAGTGCCAGGAAAAATGACGGCAGGCCGAAACGCTGGATGATGCCCAGGCCCAGCAATGGAATGAGCGCGATCAACAGCGGGACATTGGCAAGACCCACGGCCCGGCCACGCCGCTGTGGATACCATCCACCCGCCAGCAGGCTGGTCGGAAAGGACCCGCACAGCGCCAGACCTGGGCCGATCAGCAGGCCATAGGCGGCAAGCACCACCGTCATATTCGGTGCAGCCGCAAGCAGTACGTAGCCGCTTCCCGATAACAACAACCCCAGCAGCATGGTCATCCGCAACCCGTTACGGATGACCAGACGCGCCGACACCGGACCCAGAAGCCCCATGGTAAGGACAGTGAGAGCCAGACCCATGGCGGCTAACCCGCGCGTTGCCTCAAACCGCTCCTGGATGGCCAGTACACTGACACTGAAGCCCCCGAATGCACAGCCGATCACGACGTTCTGTGCCAGGAAGGCGCGCAGCAGCATCCAGCGCGCCTGTCCCGCCGGGGGAGTGGTGGCGACATCCCGCAATGATCCAGTCATTCTATTGCTCCGCGCTGATTCGCCGATTTCGTTGATGGCTGACCATAGCCTCATCCATCTGCGTCGTGATATACTAGTTACAATACGCATTATGAAAGAATTTGAGAGGCCATGGTGGATATCTTCTCACCCGTGCGGCTGGGCGCGATCAACCTGTCCAACCGCATCGTCATGGCGCCAATGACCCGCGACCGGGCGGGGTCGGGCGATGTGCCCACGGCCCTGATGGTGGAATATTACCGGCAGCGGGCCAGCGCCGGCCTGATCATCACCGAAGGGGTGCAGCCCAGCCCAGCAGGCAAGGGCTACTGGCGGACGCCGGGCATCCACAGCACGGCGCAAACCGCCGCCTGGCGCGATGTGGCGGGCGCGGTGCAAGGTGCCGGCGGAGGCATGGTGATGCAGATCATGCATGTGGGTCGCGTCTCTGTCCGCGCCAACAAGGATGCCGATGCTGACACGGTGGCACCATCCGCCATCGCGTCGCGCGATCCGGTTCCTGGTCCCGATGGCGTACCCGTGCCACCCGAAATGCCCCGCGCCCTGGAAACCGCCGAAATCCCGGCATTGATCGCGGAGTTTGTCCAGGCTGCACGCAACGCCCGCGCCGCCGGCATGGAGGGGGTGGAGCTACATTGCACCAGCGGCTATCTGCCCATGCAGTTCCTGTCGACCGGCAGCAACCGGCGCACCGACCGCTATGGCGGCAGCGTCACCAACCGCATCCGCTTCGTGGTGGAGATCCTGGAGGGCATGGCCGGGGCCATCGGCGCGGACCGGGTGGGTTTCCGCATCTTTCCCAACAATCCCTACAACGACATGCAGGATGACGACCCGGCCGCCACATATGGCGCGCTACTGCGGGCCGCAGATCCGCTGAGGCTGGCCTATGCGCATGTCATCCACGCCCCGACGCCGGAACTGGACGCGCTGGCCCTGGTCAGGTCGCACTGGACCAGCCCCGTGATCGCCAACAACAATCTGAAGCGCGACACGGCTCAGGCCCTGCTGGATGGGGGGGGCGTTGACGCGGTGTCCTTCGGGCGGCCCTACATCAGCAACCCTGATCTGGTCGAACGTTTCCGCCGCAATGCCCCGCTTGCCCGTCCGGATCGGGACACGATTTATAGTGGTCACGGTGATGACGCATGGGGATATACGGACTATTCGCCCCTATAGGTCGGGATCGGCTCACCCGGCGCTTTCAAGCCCCGGTACCGGCGCCATTGCGGGCGCATTGTGAATATAGCTCATCTCTTCACGCCGCTCGGTTATCCGCCAGCCATCCGGCGTACGTACCAGCGTGTCCTTGTACCACAGCCCGATGAAGAACACCTGATCGGCCCCGTCAGCTCCCCGATGGACCATGGGGTTGAACAGAATGCTGCGGCAAGCGGCATGGTCGCCATTCAATGTCAGCTTGGAGGTGGCGACCATGTGCTGGAATGATGGAAAGCGCTCCAGCGCCATGGGCAGCCATCGCTTTATCTCGGGGTAATCGCCTTTTATGCCTCCGGCCTCACTATAGTCGATCCGGGCATCGGGCGTGAACACATGGTCCAGCCCGTCCCAATCCCGTTCATCAATCGCGTGGGCGTACCGGGCCAGAAGGTCCTGAATCTCAAGCCGGTCGGAGATTTCCTGTAACGACAACATGCGTCACTCGCTATATGCGTTTTATGAACATACATATGTTACGCATATTCACAGCACATGGCCATGATTGTCTGCCTGTACCCAGTTCGAAACCCTTGTCACGCCAGAGCCAGAACGCCGGCCAAGATGAAGCGAATCAGGTCGGACTGGCCGCGGGCGCCCATCTTGGCATAGATCGTCTTGGAATAGCTGCGCGCCGTCTGCTCCGACAGGCCCAGATGGGCGGCTGCTTCCACAATCGTCATGCCACGGCTGAGCGCATAGGCCAGCCGCGCCTCGCTGGGCAGCAAGCCGAACAGCTCGGCGATCTGCTCGTGCCGGTCGGCAACCGACTCGCTGTCGCCATGCAGATAGGCAATGGCTACCGGGGCCGGGCCGGTGGGAGCCAGTTCCCGCTGGGCCGGCACGACCAGCATATCCACCCACGGGTCGCGGCTGACCGGCAGGGCGCGGGGACGGGCCTGGACATTATCCGCGCATTCCCGGATCACAACGTCCAGTTCCTTGCCCAGCGCCGCCCGCCTGCCCGTCAGCCGCCCCTGCCGATCCCGGCACAATTCCGGACAATGGCGTAGCAGATGCTCGGCATGCGCGCTCGCCTCCACGATGCGCGCCTGCCGGTCCAGACTGATCCATCCGAAATTCAGGCGCTGCACCGCCTGCGTCGCCACACTGGCCCGGAACCGCTCCTTTTCGATCGCGACATAGGTGCGCAAGGCGGCCCTCACATGGGGGACCAACGCGCTCAACAAAGCGCTGTTGGCGGCGGTGAATTCCGGTTCGTCGCGCGCCGCGCACAGCCAGGCACTGACGCCCTTCGGCTCGGTGACCCTGACGATCCGGCCCCTGCGCATGCCGCTTGGCACCAGCAAATCCTGAAAAAAAATGCAATGCCGCGGGTCCTGCATGTCCAGCAGTTCCGACAGCGCATAGACGCGCCCCTCTCGCAGCCGGAAATACGGCAAGGGATCGCTGTAAATCTGTTGCTGGTAAAGCTGGCGCAATGCCGGGGGCGAACGGCTGCCGGCAAACAGTTCCACCGGATCGCCAGCATTCCGGTCCGGCGGACGGAAGATCAGGCTGACATAATTTGCCTGCAACTGTGCCCGCAAGCGCTCCAGAAAGCTCGACCAGAGCGGCTGTTCAAACGGCCCCTCATGGATCGCGGTCAGAAGATCGTCGCCCGTTGGCAGATTCATCGCGATCCCCCCCCCAGATGGGGGCTTTATACCGGTCGGGAACATGGCATGTCGAGGGACAACAATCAGCGTCTTCTGACGAACAAGAACAGGTTGAGGACATGACCATCCCAGAGCTCACCCACCTCCAACGCCTTGAATCCGAGGCTATCCACATCATGCGTGAAGTGGTGTCGGAGGCGGGAAAACCCGTCATGCTCTATTCGGTGGGCAAGGACAGCGCCGTGATGCTGCATCTGGCGAAGAAGGCCTTCTATCCGTCCCCGCCGCCCTTTCCGTTATTGCATGTCGATACGACGTGGAAATTCCGCGACATGTACGCCCTGCGCGACAAGGCGGCAGCGGATGCGGGCATGGAGTTGCTGGTCTACCAGAACCCGGAGGCGGTGGAGCGGGGCATCAATCCCTTCGATCACGGCGCCCTGCATACCGACATGTGGAAGACGGAGGGGCTGAAGCAGGCGCTGACCCTGCACGGTTTCGACGCGGCCTTTGGCGGCGCGCGACGGGACGAAGAGAAGAGCCGGGCCAAGGAACGCATCTTCTCCTTCCGCACCGCCTCGCACCGCTGGGACCCCAAGGCGCAGCGGCCTGAACTCTGGCGACTTTACAATGCGCGCAAGGCCAAGGGTGAATCAATCCGCGTCTTCCCGATCAGCAACTGGACCGAACTGGACATCTGGCAATATATCCATCTGGAAGGCATCGACATCGTCCCCCTCTATTTCGCGGCCCCGCGCCCCACGGTGGAGCGCGATGGATTGCTGCTGATGGTGGATGACGACCGGTTCCGTCTGAATGAAGGCGAAGTGCCGGTGCAACGGTCCATCCGGTTCCGCACGCTGGGTTGTTACCCCCTGACGGGGGCGGTCGAAAGCCAGGCGAGGACCCTGCCTGAAATCATCCAGGAAATGCTGCTGACCACCACCAGCGAACGGCAAGGCCGCGCCATCGATAAGGATGCCGGCGACGCCAGCATGGAGAAGAAGAAGCAGGAAGGCTATTTCTGACGCTGCGCGTCGCCTTCCCTTTCAGATCAATGCGATGCCGGCCAAGCCCCGGCATGACGAGGTAGCGACATGACCGCTTTCCGACCCCTGACTGCCGATCCCGTCTACAGGACCGATGCCCTGATCGCGCAGGATATAGACACCTACCTTGAAACGCACCGTCACAAGACGATGCTGCGCTTCATCACCTGCGGATCGGTCGATGACGGTAAATCGACGCTGATCGGTCGCCTGCTCTATGACAGCAAGATGATCTTCGAGGATCAGTTGGCCGCCCTGGAGGCGGACAGCCGTCGTGTCGGCACCCAGGGGCAAGAGATCGACTTCGCGCTGCTGGTCGACGGCCTGGCGGCGGAGCGCGAGCAGGGCATCACCATCGACGTCGCCTATCGTTTCTTCGCGACCGAAAAGCGCAAATTCATCGTGGCCGACACGCCGGGGCACGAACAATATACGCGCAACATGGTGACCGGCGCGTCCACGGCCGATCTTGCCATCATCCTGATCGATGCGCGCAAGGGCGTGCTGACGCAGACCCGCCGTCACTCCTATCTGGCGCATCTGATCGGCATCAAGAACATCGTGCTGGCCGTGAACAAGATGGATCTGGTCGGGTACAGTCAGCCGGTATTCGATGCCATCGTGAAGGATTACGCTGCCTTCGCGCACACGATCGGGATCCAGGACTTCCTGGCCCTGCCGATTTCCGGCTTCAAGGGCGACAATATCACCACGCCCAGCGCGAACACGCCCTGGTATCAGGGTCCCTCCCTGATGCAGCATCTGGAGGCGGTGGAGATTGACGCAACGACCGATGCGCGCAAACCGTTCCGCATGGCCGTTCAATGGGTCAACCGCCCTAACCTGGATTTCCGTGGCTTTTCCGGCCTGATCGGTACCGGCTCGGTCCAACCCGGCGACGCCATCCGCATCCTGCCGTCGGGCAAGACATCGACGGTCCGGCGCATCGTCACGCTGGACGGCGATCTTAATCAGGCCGTGGCCGGCCAGTCGGTCACACTGACATTGGCCGACGAGGTCGATTGTTCGCGCGGCGACGTCATCGCTACCGCCGACAGCCCGCCCCAGGTCGCTGACCAGTTCGAGGCGAGGATCGTCTGGATGCACGAGGCGGAGATGCTGCCCGGCCGTCCCTACTGGCTGAAGATTGGTGCCCAGACAGTCACCGCGACGATCCAGCATCCCAAATATCAGGTCAATGTTAACACCATGGAGCATCTGGCGGCGAAAACGCTGGATCTCAACGCCATCGGCGTCGCCAATCTGTCGACCGACCGGCCGATCCCGTTCGATGCCTATGCCGACAGCCGTGACCTGGGCGGCTTCATCCTGATCGACAAGATGACCAACGCCACGGTGGCGGCGGGCATGCTGCATTTCGCGCTGCGCCGGGCCGACAATGTGCATTGGCAGGCGCTGGACGTGACGCGGGAGCATCATGCCGCCATCAAGAACCAGAAGCCCGCCGTGCTGTGGCTCACCGGCCTGTCGGGGGCCGGGAAATCGACCATCGCCAATCTGGTGGAACGGAAGCTGGCGCGGATGAACCGCCACACCTTCCTGCTGGATGGCGACAATGTGCGCCATGGGCTGAACCGCGACCTGGGCTTCACCAATGCCGACCGGGTGGAGAATATCCGCCGCGTGGGCGAGGTGGCGAAGCTGATGACCGATGCCGGCCTGATCGTCATCACCGCCTTCATCTCGCCGTTCCGGTCCGAACGCGACATGGTTCGCCAGATGATGCAGCCCGGTGAATTCATCGAGGTTCATATCGACACAGCCCTGGCGGACGCCGAAGCGCGCGACGTCAAGGGCCTTTACGCCAAGGCGCGCGCCGGCAAGCTGAAGAACTTCACCGGCATCGACAGCCCCTATGAACCACCAGTCGACCCCGAAGTGCGCATCGACACCAGTGTGATGACCGCCGAGCAGGCCGCCGACGCCATCATTGCCCGACTGATCCCGTGAGCACAGACCCCATGACCAACGCAAATACCATGACCGACGCCGAACTCGCCGCGCATCTGGCCGAAACGGCCGGGCGCATCCTGCTGGAGGTCCGTGCATCAGGGCTGTTCGATCCAAAGGCGCTGGGCAAGGCTGGCGACCAGACGGCCAACCAGTTCCTGGTCCACGCCATCCGGGCAGCCCGCCCGGATGACGGCCTACTGTCGGAGGAGGAAAAGGACAATCCCGACCGGCTGCACAAATCCCGCGTCTGGATCATCGATCCCGTCGATGGTACCCGCGAATATGGGGAGGTGCGGTCCGACTGGGCGGTGCATGTCGCCCTGGCCATCAACGGCGCCCCCTTGATCGGCGCCGTTGCCCTGCCCGGCCTTGACGGTGGCATGGTTCTGCGCACGGACCGCACTGTCAGTGTCCCACCAGCGCCGGAAAGGCTGCGGATGGTCGTCTCCCGCACCCGGCCGGCGAAGGAAGCCGTAGCGGTGGCGGAAATGCTGGGGGCAGAACTGGTGCCGATGGGCTCGGCCGGCGCAAAAGCCATGGCGGTGATCCTCGGCCAGGCCGACATCTACCTGCATTCCGGCGGCCAGTATGAGTGGGACAGTTGTGCCCCCGCCGCCGTGGCGCGCGCCCACGGACTGCATATCTCACGCATTGACGGGTCGCCGCTGGTCTATAACCAGCGCGACACCTATATGCCCGACCTGCTGATCTGCCGGCCCTGTCACGCGCCATCCGTGCGCGCAGCCCTGGATGCGGTCAACACCGGGGCCTGAACTGTGTGGAGTGCTGCCATACCCCCGGATGGGAGTGTGGCAGCACCCCGATGACTTTACAGCTTCACCACGCGGCAGGTCGGCACGGGATGGGCCTCCGCCTCGATCCAACGCCAGAGCGCGGTGCCGCTGCGATGACCGGCCAGGTCAATCCAGTTGCCGAAGCCCGGATCGACATCGGCGCAGACCAGAACGACGCGGCCATCCGCCTCGTACCGCGCCTTCGAACCGTTGATCCAGATCTTCTGGTTCACATGGTCGAGCGATTCCATCCACCAATTATCAAGCTGGAAATTCCAGAACCGGCATTTCGGCGGTGTGGCCTCCAGCACCAGCGCCTCGCCGGGCTGGAGGTCATAATAAAGGTGCCCGTACCAGATCTTCGGGTCGCCACCGGCCCGCCAGAAAACGGACTGGTCGGCCTCATAGAAACGGTTGGGCGTGGCCTTGAACCATTCCGACCAGTTGGCGAAGGTGTTCGCGGTACCGCGCACCCAGGCCGCTACCCCGGTCAACTGCGCCTCGATCTTTTCCGGGGTCAGCAGGGCCGGTACCTTAGGCTCCCCCACCCGCTCGATCCGGATATCGGCCGGCACCTGCGTGGCCTTGTCGTCAAAGGTCTGACGGATGATCAGCAGCGTCGTATCGTCCGCCATGGGCAGCCAATTGCCGGGCTTGGGCTCCCGGCTGACCAGGATCTCGAACCCGCCATCAGCGTCGAACACCATGTCAGAAAACTCGATCTCCCCGGTCGAGGCCATGGTGCCGTCGATGGCGTAACGGTTGGCCTTGCTGCCGATGCTGAGATAGGGGACGGTGCCGCGCGTGCCCCGGATACGATAATCCCGGTCGCCCCTGACCACGACCTGTTGATACAGATTGTCCGGATTGTCGGCCCCGATCTTGATCGTGTCGTCGGTCAGCAGGAAGATGCGGGGGAAATCAGGGTCGGATGAATCCACCAGCATGTTCAGTGCCGTGCGAGCCAGACGGCTGAGATAACGCACGCCTTCCGCCTGATCCAGCGGGTTGGCCGGCGCCTGCTCGCGCAGAAGCACCTCCCCCGCCTCTGCCAGACGCTCGCAGAAACTGCGCCATGTCTGGGCCAGACGCACGTCGCCGGCATTACCGGCGGACATATCCTCGCTCACGTCCCGCTCCTCCCGCCTTTTATGCCTCCCCGGATCACGGGGCCATCCATTCCCCGCCATTCACATCCAGCACCGCACCCGTCACCATCTTCGTGTAATCCGATACGAACATCAGGACAGTGCGGCCACACTCCTCCTCTGGCGGGATCACCCGCAGGGGAATGTTCTGCGCGACACCGGCGGCAATGGCCTCCACCGTTGTTCCGGCGTGTTGCGCCATCTCCTTCAGGGCGTTGCGCACCGGCTCTCCCCACAACCACCCCATCCGCGTGGCATTGACCCGGATATTGTAGGGGCCGAGTTCAGCCGCCAGTTGGCGCGAGGCCGTCACCAGCGCGCCCTTCGACACCGCATAGGAGAGCGAGCCACCGGGCAGATGCTTCTGCGCCTGCATCGTGGCGATATTCACAATCGCCCCGCCGCCCTGCGCCTTCATCTGCGGTGCCACCGCCTGTGCCATCCGCACGGCGCCCAGGCAGGTGACGTCGATGACCTGGGCCCATTTCTCCACATCTGTGGTTTCCAGCGACCCCATCTCCCCGCCGGCATAGGCGCTGTTGACCAGACCGTCGATCCGGCCGAACGCATCGATGGTCGCCGCTACCAGCCGCGTGCAGTGACCGGCATCGCTGACATCGGTCTGCACGGCGATGGCCTGCCCACCCGACGCCGTGATGTCCGACACCACCGCGTCGAGGAAGTTCTTGTTGCGCGCCGCCAGCACCACCTTGGCGCCCTCCGCCGCAGCGATCCTGGCCATGGCCTGTCCCATGCCCGGTCCGACGCCGGTGATGATGACAACCTTATCCTTGAGCAGCATTGTTTCCTCCGCGAGAACCCGCCGCCGACCCGAAATGGCGCGTCAGGCCACCTGCAACTGGGCGATTTCCTCGGCGCTGAGCTTGACGCCGACGGCCTTGACACTTTCAGTCAGTTGCTCTGGCCGGCTGGCCCCGATGATGGGGATGGTCTGCAATGGCTGGTCGATCAGATAGGCCAGGACGATCTCGTTGATGCTGACGCCATGCTTGACCGCCAGGGCCTGCGCCACGGCCAGCCGTGCCCGGTTCGTGTCATTGACGTAGAACGCCTTGAGATGATCGGGCAACGCCTCTTCCCCGTCGGCATCGACCTTGGTGAAGAAGCCCCGGCTCTGACCGCAATAGGGGATCATGGTCAGCCCGGCCTGGTGGGCAGCGGCCATGCCATCCTCGTAATACAGCACATAGCCCTGGGCGGCGGCAGCTTCGGCGTTGGGCTTGCCCAGGCCCCAGAAGGGCTGTACTGCCGCGAACCCAGGGTGCCCGACCGACTTCGCATAGGCCTGGGCTTCCAGCACCCGGTCCGCCGACCAGTTCGACGCACCGAAATAGCGGATGCGGCCGGCCCTCTGATGTGCGATCAGGCTGTCGATCAACGCACCCACCGGGACGGCCGGATTGTCAGCATGCAACCAGTAGAGATCGATCTGGTCCACGCCCAGATGATCCAGGCTCTCATTCAGATCCTTGGTCACGTCGGCGGGATTGGCCCGGTTGCGCCAATCGCCGGCGCGGTAATCCATCTGCCCGCCCTTGGTAGCGATGACAATCTTGCTGCGATCCTGGGTCTTCAGCCAAGCGCCAATGGCCCGCTCGCTGGCACCGGCGGGGGCGTCCGGTATCCAATCACCATAGGAGCGGGCGGTATCAAGGAAATTGCCGCCCAGCGCCACAAACCGGTCGAGCAGGGCGGACGATCGCGCCTGATCCAGGGCCGTGCCCATCATGTTGGTGCCATAGCATAGCGGGCTGACCTGCAGCGTGGTATTGTTGAGAACGATCTTCTCAAGCATGGATCTGTCCTTCCTGATGCGCGGACGGCGTTATGGGCCGACGCGGTTCATTGCGCCGACGCGGCGATAATGTCCTTGATGGGCGTGGCGGCATCCCGCAGCCGCAGGGGATCGATCAGCATCCCGTCGGTCACCAGCTTCTTGCCCTGTACGTAATCCTTCATGCAGTTGACGCAATCGATGGCGATCACCCTGCCCTGTTTCAGATAGATCATGGAGAAGCTACGTGTCGCCGGATCGCCACGCAGGATGCATTCATCATGGCCGACCGACAGGCCGACGGTCTGCAGATGCAGGTCATATTGATGGGACCAGAACCAGGGCACGGACCGGTATTCGATATCGCCGCCCATGATGTCCTTGGCCGCGACAATCGCCTGATCGGTGGCATTCTGGACGGATTCCAGTCTGATCCAGGCACCGTCCGCAAAGGCGTTCCGGTGCGATGCGCAATCCCCGATGGCATGAATGTCAGGCAGGCTCGTCCGGCATCGTGCATCCACGGCGACGCCGTTCCCGCCCTCCGCCCCCGCCGCCAGCAAGGGTTCAACCGCGGGGATGATCCCGATCCCGACAATCACCATGTCGGCTTGCATCACCTCGCCATTGGCAAGGCGGACGCCCACAACATGGCCGTCCTTGCCCTCAATGCCGGTCACCTGGACATTATGACGGATCTCGACGCCCTGGGCCCGGTGCTCCGCCTCATAGAAGCGGGACAAGGGCTCACCGGCGACACGCGCCAGAACCCGGTCCAGGGCTTCCAGCACGGTGACCTTCTTGCCCAGCTTGCGGAGCACGGCGGCCGCCTCCAGCCCGATATAGCCGCCTCCCACGATGGCCACACGCTCCGTCGCCGCCAGCGCCGACATGATGCGGTCGACATCCGCGCGGGTCCGCACGGTATGCACGCCGTTCAGGTCATGGCCGTCGCAAGTCAGGTGGCGCGGCGCACCCCCCGTGGCCCAGATCAGCCGGCCATACTCAAGCACCGAACCGTCACTAAGTGTTACCGCATGTGCCGTGGCATCCACTGCCACAACCCGGCGCCCCAATCGCAGCTCGACCCCTCGCTCCTGCCAGAAATACCGGGGCCTGATCAGCAGCCTGTCAAAGCCCTTATCCCCCGACAGATATTCCTTCGACAAGGGCGGACGTTCATAGGGGGGCTCCATCTCATCGCCGATGATGGTGATGCGCCCCTGGAACTGCCCCTGCCGCAAGGAAATCGCCGCTTGCGCGCCGGCATGGCCGCCGCCCACGATCACCACATCCATCTGGCCGACCCCGTCCTCATCCATCCCCCCAAACCGGCACGGCTCCCGATGCATAGCGACGGATCAATCCTCGGGCGCCAGGGTGACACGCAGGCCTTCGGACTTTTCCGTGACATGCAACTGACAGGACAGCCGCGACTGCGCTGTCTTGTGGGCGGAGCCTTCTAGCAGGTCACTCTCCGATTCCGTCACCGGCGTCACCGTCGCGGCAAAGGCGTCATCCACATAGACATGACAAGTGGAACAGGAACAGCAGCCGCCGCACAGCGCCAGCATCTCGTCGACGCCCGCGTCCCGGATCGCTTCCATGACCGTTGTGCCGACCTGCCCCTCGATCTTGATCTCATCCCCGGCACGGGTCACCACCGACATCGTTACCACAGCTTCCATCCCTTGATTTTCCTCCCCAGCGCCGTGTATCAGCCCAGGTTATTGCCGCCGGGTACATGTGCCCCTTTTCGCGCAAGGTACCTACCGCCCAATCCACATGCAATACGATATTCGAATGATATGGACGTAAAGTTCTTCAATATGCGTAGAGACGCCGACATTATTCAACGCTTCACGCCCTAATTCGCCTTTCTGGCATGCCCTGCCCGCAGCCAGCATCAACCACAACCTCCGGCGAGGCGATCCGCGCGCAACATCGCCAGGCGCGCATAGCAGGGGTCGTCCGGGCCGGATGCGCCCCTTCCCACGCCCGTCGTCCCGAAATCGTCGCCCGGCGTCACGACACGATCTTCCGACCAGTCCAGGATGAAGGAACGATGCGTGAAGCGCCAAACGCCAGCCCGCCGCTCGTACCGGTCGATATAACGGCCATGGGCGGTGAACTCACGGGTGCCGTCCTGGGTCAGATGCCATGCCCTGGCGCCGATCTCACCCTCCGCCAGTTCTCCGTCGATGAGATGCAACATGTTACCGACGGAATGCGCGGTTGCCCGCCAAGTCGCCATCATTGACGGCAGCCAGGCGACATAGCCATCCGCCGATCCGTGATAGAACGGGCTGTGATCATCGATCGCATCGTCGTGATAGAGGCTGCGCACCAAAGCATAGTCGCGACGGTCGATGCCGTGGCAATAGGCGGTTACCAGATGCTGTAGCGACAGACGGTCCAGGGCTTCCTGGACCGTCATCGCATGGGGGCGGACCGTCGCCGCGCCGCTTGCTTCCCGCTCAGACACCGAAGCCGCCCGCGACGGACAAGGTCTGACCGGTGATATAGTTAGCCCGACGCGAGGCGAGGAAGACGGCGGCCTGACCGATATCCTTGGCAAGGCCCCAGCGCTTCAGGGGCAGCATCGCCTTGACCGCCCGTTCCCAATTCTCATCGAAATAGCCTTCCTTCTGCCCCAGCTTGAACTGGCCCGCGTCGATCACGCCGACCAGGATGGAGTTGGCGCGGATCTCATGGATGCCTTCCTCTTTGGCGATACCCTTGATCAGCGCCTCGTTGCAGGCCTTAGGCGCCACGGACAGCCCATCCAGGTGCGGCCACCAATCATGGCCGGCCGATCCCAGATGGATGAAGGAACCCCCGCCGCCAGCCCGGAAATGCGGCAGGGCCGTCTGGATGGCGTTATGGAAACCGAAAACCTCGATATCGATGGAATTGCGGAACTGCTCATCCGTCCAATCGGCGATATTCACTTGCGCGACCACAGGACCAGCCCCCCAGACCAGCGAATGGACCCGTCCATGCTTGGCCACAGCGTCGGCAAACGCCGCTTCAACCTGGGCACGATCGCGCACATCCGCCTGATGGGTGCTGGCCTTGACGCCAAGCGCGCGGATGACGTCGGCCGTCGCCTCGGCGACTTCCCGCTTGGAACGATAGCAGATGGCGACATCCGTTCCGGCCTTCGCGAATTCCAGCGCCACACCTTTGCCGATGCCGCCACTGCCGCCAAAAACGATGACGGCGCCCTCGGGGAAATCCTTGTCCATGATACATATGCTCCCAATTTTGGATTATTCCGCTGCAGCACTCGGATGTGCGGGCGTTCCAGCGGTGCGGTGCAGGCCGTTGACACGGGCCTGGAACTCCCCGGCCTGGGCGCGGGGGTTGTAGAACTGGCGATACCAGACGCGGCCGCGATGGAACGGCCCATCCGTCGGCAAGCGCAGGATGCCGATGGCGGGTCCCTTGGTCTGCCAGATCGCGAAATCCTGCGAGAAGGCAGCCAAACCCACATCGTGATATTGCCGCCGCATGGCCAGGTCCTCTGGCCTGTGCGGGACATGACGGGCGCGGGTGATCAGGCCGTGCCATACCTGCGTCACCCCATCCTCCTTGGGCGTGTGCAAGATGATCTGCACCGCGTCGGTATCGCCGGAAAAGCGCGCCAGCAGAATGCCGGGACCGGTATAGAAGGCATCGACCTCCAGCACCCCGGTATCGCCACCCATGGTCTCGTGCCCGCCGCCGGATCGCTGGCGACCGATCACGCCATCGAAGATCGTGTCGAAATAGGCGATCCGCTGCCCATGGATCGGACCGAAATGGTGGATATCGACCAGATTGTCGACAATCTCCTGCGGATGGACGTTCAACGTGCCGAGATCGTCATAGTCGCAGCGCACCCAATGCGGATCTTCCCATTCCGGCAGGTCAGGCAGGGCATAGTCGGGCTCTCCTTGCTCCGGGTCGTGCCAGGCGAAGATGCAGCCGAAGCGCTCTGTCACCGGATAGGCCCGCACCTTTGCCGCGGGCGGGATCGGTCCACTGAAATAGGGGACATGGTCGCATTTGCCTTTCGGCCCGAAACGCCAGCCATGATAAGGGCAGCGGATGGCGTCACCCTCGATCCGGCCGCTTGCCACCTCCGATGTCTGCGGTGCGCCCAGGTGCGCCTGCATGTGAGGGCAAAGCCCGTCCAGCAGCACAGGCAGGCCCGATGCACCACGATAGAGTACCAGTTCACGTCCCAGCAGCCGCAGCCGTACCGGTGCATCGCCCAGATCCGCCGCCCGCGCCACCATGAACCAGCCGCGCGGGAAGGTGAATTCCCCCAGGCCGTAATCCTTCGTGCCAGCCATGGCATCCTCCTGTTGCCTGAGAATATTTTTGTTGAAACTGCGGAAGGTTACCTGCGCCATCAATATGGAAACCGCACCATCAATCGTATTACGATCGGATCCGATCATCTGATGATACAGAAAGGAAATGGTTGATGGCGGAGCGGCCGGGCGTGGTCAGGATCCTGGATGAATTGCGACGGGAGCTGAAACGGCAGGGCGTGCGTGTCGGTGAACTGGCGGAACGGATGGACGTGGCCGAACCGACGATCTGGCGCTGGTTGCGGGGACGGGGATTGACCATCGACCGGCTGGATCAGATATGCGCCGTCATCGGCCTGGACCTGCGCGACCTGATCGCCCGTTCCGGCGACGAGGGGCTGGAGCGTTTCACGCTGGCGCAGGAACGCATCCTGGCGGCCGATCGCGGGCTGGCGCTGCTGTTCTTCTCCATCCTCAATGGCGCCCAGCGCCAACAATGCGAACGGGAATTCCGCATGACGCCTGAACGGGTCGATCAATATCTCGACCGGCTTGTCCGGCTGGGTCTGATCGATGTCGGCGCGGGCGGGCGATTGCGGCCGCTGACCAGCCGGTCGGTGAAATGGCGGCGCGGCGGGCCGCTGTCGGTGGCCTTTGAGCAAACGGTGAAGCACTTCTTCCTGTCGATGGATTTCGGCGCCACCGATGCCTGCTATGTCGCCGATCTGGTCCGGCTGAGCCCGGCGGGACGCATGCGCGTCCTGGCGCAGTACGAGGCGCTGCGGGAGGATATCCACCTGATCGCCGAACAGGATCGCGCGGCCCGGCACGACCATTACGACTGGAGCGCCATTTTCATGCTGGTCCGCCCGCTGGACATGGAGGATGTGACCCGCGACCTGGGATAGGGACCAGCCGCCCCGCCCGGCCTCAGAATGCCGCTTCCACTCCAGCATTCTGCCGCTGAAAGCTGACAACGACCCGCAGCGCCTCGCCGGATTTCATCAACGCGAAGCCCTTGTTCACATCGGCCATGGGCAGGCGGTGGGTCACCAGATCATCCAGATTGAGCCGCCCCTCGACATATAGGTCGAGCCATTGGGGAAGCTGGCTGCGGGGCTTCACATTGCCCATGAAGGAGCCCTTGATCGTGCGGCCGAGTTGCAGGTTGAACGGCAGGATGCGCATCTCCTCACCTTCCGGCGGCACACCCAGTACTGTGCAGCAGCCCCAGCCGACATGGGTGCAATCCATCGCCTGACGCATCACGCCGGCATGCCCGACGCATTCGAAGCTGTGGTCGACACCGCCATTGGTCAGGGTGCGGATGCGCGCGACCGCATCCTCGTCATTCGGATTGACGAAGTCGGTCAGACCGAAACGGCGCCCCTGCGCGTCGCGGTCGGGGTTCAGGTCCACGCCGATGATGCGCGAAGCACCCGCCAGGCGCGCCCCCTGCACGACATTCAGGCCGATCCCGCCCAGCCCGAATACCGCGACCGCGTCCCCCTTCCCGACATGGGCGGTATGGATCGCCGCCCCAACGCCCGTCGCCACCGCACAGCCCAGCGTGCAGGCAAGGTGAAAGGGCACGTCCTTGCGGATGGCCACGACATTGCTCTGCTTCATCACCACGAAACGGGCCAGCGTGCCCACCCCGGCATAGGATGACACCGGCTGGCCGTTCAGGGAGAACCGGGAGGCTGGCCGGCCCAGTTCCGCCAGGAAGGTCTCACACAAATTGGTCCGCCCCGACCGGCAATGGCCGCAGGTGCCGCATTCACCGATGGCCAGCGGGATCACATGATCGCCGATACCGACATTGGTGACATGCTTGCCGCATTCCCGGACGATCCCCGCCCCCTCGTGCCCGGCCACGATGGGAAAGGGGAAATGGGCCGTCTGGCCTTCAAGCTGGCTGAGATCAGTGTGGCACAGCCCGCTGGCCATGATCTCCACCAGCACCTCGTCATCGACCGGTGGCCGGAGGTCGAACATCTCCAGCCGCAACGGTTCACCCGGCGCGTGACAGACCATAGCCTCGACCTTCAGCATCCTCCGCCCTCCTTCATCGCGGTGCCGGGATGCACGCATCCGTGCCCCCGCCCGCCTGTCATTCCCAATAGGTGATCGAGCCGGCATGGGCACGGGTGGCAAAGGGCCGGGGATCGCGCCCGCGCCATTGCGCGTTCAGCACTTCCACGCTGACCATGCCGTCATATCCCCTGGCCCGGAACAGGCTGGCAAAACGGGCGACGTCGAGCACCCCGTCACCGGGAAAGGTGCGGCGGGACATCATTTCCATATGAAGATCCCCCGTCACCGCCGACAGCGCGTCGCAGAATTCAAGGTAGGCGACGGCGTCCAGCGGTACCGTCTCCAGCGCCTGCCAATCATCCGGTCCATGCGCGTGGTGCCAGATATCGATCATGGCACCAGCCTGCGGCACCCCGACATGGCGCACCATCTCCAGCGTCTCCGCCAGGGTCGCCAGCGGCAGGGTCGGCAGATACTCGATGGCGATGCGGATGCCGGTCCCGCGCGTGGCGGCACAGGCCGCCTCGATGGCCGCCAGACGCGCCCGCCCCCGCGGAGCCGCGACATTCACCTGGATGAAAGGTGCGCCTAACGCCTGCGCCGCCAGCACCGCCCGCGCCATGTCGGGGCCGGGATCGCCCTCAGCGTCCAGAAGGGCGGCAGCGGCGATGAAGCCGCACCCGACCCCCGCATCGTGCATGCGCCGCGCCAGATCATTCAGACTGTTGCCGCCGGCCTCCCAGGCTTCCAACGAAAACCGGTCCGGCGCAAACAGGGTGAAACCCGCCGCCGCCGACGCGTCGATCCAGGCCGGCAGATCGGCCCTACCCCCGAACCAGGGGGAGCCGTTGAAACCGTTGAGACAAAGAGAAACCATCGGCGTGTCGTCCCGCGTCACGCACCGATCTCCTCGATATCGTCGGGACCGAAATAGGCCCGCAGGCTGGTGATCAGGCCCCCATCGTCGAAGGTGCAGACGTCCAGGGACCGAATACGGGTCCGCTTACCGCCTGGCGGGGTGAACTCGACCTCGAACACCAAAGCCGCCTCCGCCGCGTAGGAGCCCCGGATGGGCGCCACGGGGGTGATGCGCGCGCCATAGGCCACACCATTTGTAAACAGCGCTTCCATCTCCGCCCTGTTCTTGACGGGCGTGCCAATCGGGTCCTCCATCCACGCATCCCGGGCGAACAATGCCATCAGCCCATCGACATCGCCGGCATTGGTCCGATCGATATAGGCCTGCAGCGCTGCCTTCATCACGGATTGGTCGGGCATCATCGGGTCCTCCCTAACGCAAAACAGGTATGGAGCGGTGAACGATGCCGCAACTAATGCGCCGACCCGACCTCGGCGAGCAAGGTCAGATTTTCACATTATGCGTAACATATTCTGGATAATGCAGCGATTATCTAAATTTATACGCCACAGAATCTCCACTTATGAGGAAAACTGGGATCGCATCCGGCGTCCGCCGCACCGCGCCGGCTGTTGCGATGTACGTCATGGCAATCCGCATATAATTTTACAATACGCGACGAACACTGCTTTTCGTTAAGAGCATTCATTGGTATCATGCGTAATTACCATGGCATTTATCATTGCAAATGGAGATTCCAGTGGGCGAGTCCAGTTTTGATCCGTTCGCCGTTTATGATCGGGAGATCCTGGTCGCGTCGGACCCGGTCGACATCGGCGCGCCCGCGTCTGTGGTCTGGAATATCCTGACCGACATGCCGCGCTATGGTGAATGGAACCCATTCTGTGTCAACGCCGTATCGACGCTGGAAATGGGCGCGCCGGTCCGAATGACGTTGGTCGATTATGTCAATCCGGGCCAGTTACTGAACATTACCGAATATATCTGCGCTTTCGAGCCGGAACGGCTGCTGTCCTGGGAACAGCTCTATGATCCTGCCTGGCCCTATACCGCGCGTCGCGATCAGGTGATTACCTCGCTTGGGCCTGACAGATGCCGTTACCTGTCCACCGATGCCTTCACCGGGGAGAATGGCATCCATGTCATGCGCTTTGCTGGCCCTTGGGTCCGCCGCGCTTTCAACGACACCGCCCGCGCGCTGAAGACACGGGCGGAGACAATGTACAGGGCTCGCGCCGCATGATCCCAGGTTAACACCACCGGCAGGATCAATGCTCCAGGCTCTGCATCATCTCAATCGAAACCGACATAAAAACATTGGGAGGACAAGATGATCATGCAGATGACAAAATCACCGGCGAAGTTTGGTCCACTGGCCCTGCTTCTCGTCCTGGCGGCGTCGTTGGCCACCCTGTCTGTCAGCCAAGCATCCTGGCAGCAGAAGATGGACAATCTCCTCCAGCCGCCAGTAAACCAAAATCGGGTCGATAACATGCCGGCCTTCGGTATGAAGCCTATTCCCCGACTGTTCGATGAGTTGTCGCGACGCAGCTGACCCCGGACCTCCCTCAAAAATATGATGGTGGTCACCCCGTCATGGCTTACACCATGACGGGGTCATGATGCTTTCCTTATCCGCTGAATAGTTCCGATAGCGGCGGCGACGTATTGGGGTCCCAGGCATGCCGGGGACCGATGCTTAGACCGCCATCCACCACCAGATGTGTGCCGGTGACGAACCCCGCTTCGGCCGCCGCCAGATAGAGGGCAGCTTGCGCGATGTCATCGGGCATGCCGGCCCGCTGGATGGGCTGGACCGTCGCGCTCGCTTCAGCCACGCGCGCAGCCATCTGATCCGCCACGTTCCGCTCAAGGCCGATCGACGCCCCAAAGATTGATGTCGCGATCATGCCAGGGCATATGGCGTTGACCCGGATACCTTTGCCGGCCAGTTGCACCGCCGCCGCCCGGCTGAGCTGCAAAAGCCCCGCCTTTGCCGTGGTATAAGTAATGGGACCCCATCCCGGTTGCAGCGCCGCCACGGAGGCGATGTTGATGATCGAACCGCCGCCACCGGCTGCCATTACCGGTTCGGCATGCTTGATGCCCAGCATGGGCCCACGCAACAGCACCGCGAAGTTCCAGTCCCAGCGGTCGGCATCGATATCCTCGAATGTCACCATCATGTCGCAGATGCCGGCGTTGTTGACCAGCACGTCCAGCCGGCCGAATACCGAAACGGCCTTCTGAACCGCCGCCGCGATCTCCGCCTCCTTTGTTACGTCGCAATGAGCATAGGCGACACGTCCGGGAAACCGCGCCTCCAGTCGCGCGCCCTTTTCATCCTGGATGTCGGTGGCGACAACACGGGCGCCCTGATCCAGGAACAGTTCCGTGATGGCCAGCCCAATGCCCGATGCGGCGCCGGTGACCAGGGCGACCTTGCCCTCCAAACGACCAGTCATCTTGTTCATCCCCATGATTTGAATTCAGAAGGCATCCGGGCGCATCAGCGCGTCGGTACCACCATCGTTGAAGATCACCTGCCCCAGCAGGTAGTGCCCTTCCAGGTCCAGCAGGAAGGTGATCAGCTCCGCGATCTCCTCAGGCTTGGCATAGAAGCTGACGGCCATCGGGTTCGCCATGGCAATCAGCTTCACCATCTCCGGGTCGACCAGCAGCGGCGCCGTCATCGGTGTCTCCACCACCCCCGGAGCGACACCATTCAGCAGGATACCCGACCCTGCCCATTCCGGGCGCACGGCAGCACGGCGCAACCACAGCGACAACGCGCGCTTGGATGTGGAATAGGACAGTTCCGGCCGCGCCGTGATCTCTGCCAGGGCCGTCGCCTCGTCCTGGGCAAGGCACGCGTCCACCGTTGCGGAATCGAACGGCAGCAGGGCAGCGGTGGAACAGATGGCAACGGCACGTGGCCGCCGGCCCCGCGCCAACAGAGGCCGCAAGCCTTCCAGCGTCGCCACCGCCCCGAAATAATTGAGCGCCAGCATGTCGGCCGGCCGGTCGGGACGGGATATCCCCGCCCCCGCCACCACACCGTCCAGACCAGCGGGCGCCATCTCACCGGCAAGGGCTACCATTCTGGCGCGGCCCTCGACCGTGGACAGGTCGACCTGGATCTCCGCATCGCGCAGATCGACACCGATCACGCGGTGACCCGCCGTTTCCAGCTGTCGCCTGGTGGCGAGGCCGATTCCCGATGCCGATCCCGTGACGAGAATGTTGCGAACCATACCTGTTTCCTCCTCTGTTTTCATTGCTGATCGAAGCAAAGCCGAAGCCAGAAGACCCTTCGGATATCCACTTCTGTTCGCATGTCTGCAATTTTGTGTCGCCACAATTGCGATGTGCGTTGGCGACGAATGTTATCATAACGCATATTGACTTTGTGAGTGAATACTTACAAAATCAGCCGGTCGACATCGCCGGAGAGCGGGCGACGCATGGGAGGTTAGGGTCATGAGACGGCGCTCACCCGTATAAGGACGGTGTCCGCGTTTCATTGCCGAAGCCGCCGCTTCACACCCCGTGTGGGGCGGTTTGGGCGCCATGTCGGCGATCCCGGCCCGTGCACGAACATCTCCGGCCTGTCAAACACCAAGGCAACGTGGGATCAAGCCCGCGAACGAAGTGCCGAAAAAGGGGGGAAACAATGGTGAAACGTGATCGTCGGGCCCTGGCGTTACTGATGTCCAGCGCCGCTTTTCTGATGCCCGACGCCGTCCAGGCCCAGGCCACGCAATCGAGTGCCGATACGCTGGTGCTGGAAGAAATCGTGGTAACGGCCAACCGCCGGGCCGAAAACATCCAATCCGTGCCGACCGCCATCACGGCGCTCGGCGGCGCCGCTCTGCGCGAACAGAATATCGCCTCCCCCCAGGATCTGCTGGGCAAGGTGCCGGCAGTGATGGTCACGTCGAACGGCACCACGCGTAATGCCGAAACCGTGATCATTCGCGGTCAGGGCCAGACCTATCTGGCCCCCGTCGGCGTGGTGACCTATTTTGCCGAAGTGCCGCTGATTCAGGGTTCGGTCATCTCCAACCAGGGCGGCCCCGGCACGTTCTTTGACCTGCAATCACTGGAGGTGCTGCGCGGGCCGCAGGGCACGCTGTTCGGCAAGAACACCACGGGTGGTGCCGTCCTGTTGGGGCCAGCCAAGCCCAAGGACAAGTTCGAGGGCCATGTCCAGGCGCAGTTCGGGAACTACAACGACCGGGAGTTTGAAGGCGTCCTGAACGTACCCTTCGACGAGACGCTGGCCGTGCGCCTCGCAGTCAAGACGGTGGACCGTGACGGTTTTACCAAGGATGTCGGCCCCGGTCCGTTCGGCTATGTCCTGACCGACAAGGGGCCCTCCGCCGGATTTGCCGGCAAGGAGTATGACGACAAGCATTATGATACGGCACGCCTCGGGGTCCTGTGGAAGCCGACCGACAATTTCGAGAATTATCTGGTCGGCTATTACTCCAAGAGCCATGACAATGGCAGCGGGCTCAGCTTCACCAGCATGCGTTCGGACGCCAACCTGACCACGCTGGCCGGCAACCTGTTCTATCGCCAGCAGACCGATCCGCTGTTCGGCTCCTTCGACCCGACCATCGCCCAGTCGATCCTGGCTTGGCAGAAGACGCTGGGGCCGCGTGAGACGGCGCTCAATACCGACCTGTTCTCCAAGCTGGAAGTCTGGAGTGTCACCAATACGCTCAGCGTCGATCTCACCGATCAGTTCACCTTCCGGGGCATTGTCGGCTATCAGCGGATGAAGCATCGCTATGCCTGGGACCTGGATGGCTCCATCCTGGCGCTCAGCTCGCAGATCCCGGCAATCGTCCCCGCCGGCTCGCCCGGTCTGTATGGCACGGCTGGCGACGCCACCTCCTTCACCGACCTCAGCCAGATCAGCGTTGAGCCGCAAATCCAGGGCAATTTCCTGGATGGCAAGCTGATCGGCGTCGTTGGCGCCTTCTATTCCAACGTGCAGCCGGAAGGTCCGCAGGCTCAGGGCAGCTTCAATTTCGGCACCCCCGGTGTCGTGCTGTTCGACGTGGAAACCAGAAGCAAAGCGCTTTACGGCCAGACCGACCTGGATTTGGGCGCCGTTTCGCCGGGCCTGGATGGGCTGAAGCTGACGACCGGCCTGCGCCAGACCTGGGATCAGTATGACGCCAGCCGCTATGGCCCAACCTATTTCAACATCCCCACTGCCAGCGCATCCGACAAGAACAGTGCCACCACCTGGAATGTCGGACTGAATTACCCGGTCGCCCATGGCAGCCTGGTGTTCGGCAAGATTTCACGCGGATACAAGGCCGGCGGTTTCAATCCGGTTGGCGTGCGCCAGGAAGGCCTGACCTATGGCCCGGAACGCGTCACCAACTATGAAATCGGCTCCAAGAACGATTTCAATATCGGGAACGCGGCAGCTCGTCTCAATATCGCGGCCTATCACCTGAATTATGACGGCATCCAGCGGGCCGGCGCCGACAACGCCTTCAACAATTTCCAGAACCAGTCGGGCCTGGATCAAGGTTCCCGAACGTTCAATGCCGGCACAGCACGTATCCGGGGCATTGAGGTGGAGGCATCCATCATGCCGGTGGACGGTCTTGAACTGTCGGGCAGCTACGCGCTGGCCGATGGCAAGTACAAGACCTTCCTGATCGATGTACCACCCGATCCGCTGGTGACGACGAAGGATACCTGCACCGGGATCAAGCCCATCCCGTCGCCCTATATTCCCGGCGCGCAGGCCATCAAGGCCGATCTGTCCTGCATCCCCTTCCCATTCCTGCCGAAGAACCAGTTCAGCCTGAATGCGCGATATGAGCACCCGCTGCCCGGCAATGCCGGGGCGCTGGTGGGTGTAGCCAACTATTCATGGGTCGACCGGCAGTACTCCACCTCGGTTTCAACCGAAGTGGGCGAACCCGAAGCCTGGCTGGGCAGCTATGGCATTCTGAACCTTTCCGTCGAATGGCAGGATTTCCTGGGTTACCCGCTCGATCTGCGCGCCTTCGCCACGAACCTGACCAACAAGACCTACCGTATCGGCAATTCCAACCTGACCGATACGTCCTTCGGCTCTTCTGCCAGCACCTATGGCGAGCCGCGGATGTACGGCCTGTCGGTCCGCTACCGCTTCGGCGACTAACCGTTACCGGAGCGCCCCCGGCGACGGTGGCGCTCCCCCTTTACAGGATTTGACCCATGTCCAAGGAAGAAGAACTGTTCGGCGGCGGCGTTGCCGTCATCACAGGCGCCGGGGCCGGCATCGGGTCCGGCATTGCCCGGTGCGTCGGCGCGCTGGGCATGCATGTGGTGGTCACCGACGTGTCGGGCGACCGGGCCGAGGCGACGGCGACATCCATCCGTGCCGCCGGCGGCAAGGCCGAGGCGCTGATGCTGGACGTGTCGAAGCCGGCCGAACTGGACCGTATCGCCGCCGATATTTTCGCCCGGCATGGGGCCGTGCGCCTGCTGGTCAACAATGCCGGCATCGAAACCATCGGATACACCTGGGAAATCCCGGCGGACCGCTGGGAAGCCACGCTGAACATCAATATCCATGGCGTCGTCCATGGTGTGCGGGCTTTCGTGCCGCATATGCTGAAGGCCGGACAGCAGGCCTACATCGCCAATCTGGCCTCGGTCGGGTCCTTCGGCATCATGCCAACCCAGACCGCCTACATCATGAGCAAACACGCCATCCAGTCGTTCAGCGAGTGTCTGTATCTGGAAATGCAGTTGGCCAAGGCCCCCATCCAGGTCAGCTCCGTCCTTCCCGGCATGCTGAAGACCAGCATTTTCGACGTCGAGGCCGGCAAGGGTGAACCCCCCGCCGCCGCCCGTCACCGTGCCGTGATGCGGGAAATGATGGCGACCTATGGCATGGATCTGGACGAGGGTTGCCGCCGCATCGTCGAACAAATCGCGCAAGGGCACTTCTGGGTCTCCACCCACCCCGACATGACCGCCGACATGATCGCCGGCCGCGTCGATTTCCTGAGCCGTCAGGCCGACCCGGCGCTCAACGAACAGACAAGACAGCTTCTGGACGCCTGACCGCATCAACCGTGTCGGGCCGCAGGGAAACAGGGGCCGGCACGGACCGGCCAGGAGAGGATGAATGGCAACCCAGGTGACCAACGTTCCGACGACGGACCGCACCCTGCCCATAAATGACCATGCTGGACTGCGTCAGGCGCTGGAACAGGCGAACCTGCCCACGCTGCTGATGGTCTATGTCCAGTATACGCATGATGCGGCCATGTTGGACCGGTTCCAGCCCTTCATCCAGTCACCCTATACGCCCGAGCCCGTTGCCCCGCCGCCGGAACTGGCGGCGGAACTGCGGGAAAAGCTGTTCGACCTGCTGACACAGGTCCCGGCCCCGGTCGAACGTCCCCTGCCCCGCGACCTGATGCGCCGCATGATGAGCGTCAATGTCGCCGAACCGGTGGACGAAGAATTCGTGCCCATGCTGCTGGACCAGATGGGGTTCGACATCCCGGCCCCGCGCCTGGACCAGCCCGGCCGCAAGCGTCCAGCCGGCTTCAAGGTGCTGATCATTGGGGCCGGCATGACCGGCATCCTGGCCGGGATCAAGCTGGCCGAGGCTGGTTACGACCATGTCATCATCGAAAAGAACCCCGATGTCGGCGGCACCTGGTACGAGAATCTCTATCCCGGTGTAGGCGTCGACACGCCCAGCCATTTCTATTCCTTCTCGTTCGAACTGAACCCGGAATGGAACCATTACCACCCCAAGGGTCACGACATGCAGGCCTACCTGCTGCGCGTGGCCGACAAATATGGCATCCGCGACCGCACAATCTTCAACACCAGGGTCGTGTCCTGCCATTATGACGAGCAGGCCGGTCTCTGGCGCGTCACCACCCGTCACAAAGACGGGACGGAGACCGTGATCGACGCCAATGCCGTGATCAATGCGCACGGGCCGCTGAACCGCTGGCAGATGCCGAACATTCCGGGCCTGGACAGTTTCGCCGGTCCCGCCATGCACACGGCCGCCTGGGACAATGGCGTCGATCTGACAGGCAAGAAGGTGGTGATGATCGGCACTGGTGCCAGCGGGCACCAACTGGCGCCCGCCATCGCCCCCATCGTCGATCACCTGACCATCTTTCAGCGTTCCCGCCACTGGGTGATCCGCAACCCGGAAATCGGCAGGGCGGTGGACGAGGGCATGAAATTCGCTCTGCGCCACATCCCGCATTTCGGGGAATGGTACCGCTTCCGCGTCTTCTGGTTTGCGGGCGACGGCCTGTTCATCAATGTGCTGAAGGACCCGAACTGGCAGGACGACATGTCGGTGTCGGCCCATAACCAGACCATGCGCCAGTTCGCGCAGTACCAGCTTCAGACAGCACTCGCCAACCGGCCGGATCTTTATGAAAAGCTGCTGCCCGACCACCCCATCTTCTCCAAGCGCATCCTGCTGGACGATGGCTGGCTGGACGCCATTCAGCGCGACAATGTGACGGTGGAGACCCGTCATATCGACCATGTGGAGCCCGACGGCGTCGTGCTGACCGACGGCACGCGGGTGCCGGCCGATGTGCTGGCGCTGGCCACCGGCTTCAACGTGTCGAAGATGCTGGGCTCCCTGTCGGTCGTCGGTCGTGACGGGGCGAACCTGGGCGCTATCTGGGGGGAGGAGGACCCGCGCTCCTATCTGGGCGTGACGGTGCCGGGCTTCCCCAATTTCTTCTATACGGTCGGCCCCAACAGCGCGCCCAACCACGCCGCAGGCCAGAACCTGATCTCCGAAACCCAGATCCATTACATCATCGAATGCCTGGACGCGGTGGTCGCCGCCGGTGCCAAGGCCATTGAGCCGACGGTGGAGGCCTTCAAGGAATTCAACACCCGCATCGACAAGCGCATGCAGGAGATGATCTGGACCCATCCGAAGGCCAACAGCTACTACAACAATTCCAAAGGCCGCATCTTCCTGTCCTGGCCCTATCGTCTGGTCGATTACTGGACGGTCACGCGCCAACCCGACCTGACGCATTTCAACCTGCTTCGGTGAGAGCCTCCCCTCACCGGTCGGGGCAGGCCGGTGGTGGCATCGGCTTCGCCGGCCTGCCCTTCTTTATAACAGCCGCCTCCCAGCCGTGAGAGTTTCCACCTTGACCGCTCCCTCGTCCCCCACCGCCCTGTCCGGCATCCGTGTCCTGGACCTCAGCCGCGTGCTGGCCGGTCCCTGGTCGTCGCAGATCCTGGGCGACCTGGGTGCCGAGGTGATCAAGGTTGAACAGCCCGGAAAGGGCGATGACACCCGCTCCTGGGGTCCACCCTATCTGGATACGGGAACCGCCGATCCCGATCCGTTCAGCGCCTATTATCTGGCCTGTAACCGCAACAAACGTTCTGTCGCCATCGACATCGCCAACCCGGAAGGGGCCGCCCTGATCCGGCAATTGGCGCGGCATTGCGACGTGGTACTGGAGAATTTCAAGGTCGGCGGGCTGGCCCGCTACGGGCTGGATTACGAAAGCCTGCGGGCGGAAAATCCGCGTCTTGTCTATTGCTCCATCACCGGCTTCGGTCAGACCGGTCCCTATGCCCCACGCGGCGGCTATGATTTCCTGATCCAGGGGATGAGCGGGCTGATGAGCGTGACGGGACAGCCCGACGGCACGCCCGGCGCCGAGCCGCTGAAGGTGGGCGTGCCCGTGTCGGACCTGTTCACCGGACTTTACGCCACAATCTCCATCCTGGCGGCCCTGCGCCACCGTGACCAGACCGGCCAGGGGCAGCATATCGACTGCGCCCTGCTGGACACGCAGGTATCGCTGCTGGCCAATCAGGCGATGAACTGGCTGGTCGGCGGGCAGGTGCCACGGCGCCTTGGCAATGGCCATCCCAATGTCGTGCCCTATCGCTGCTTTGCGGCGGCGGACGGCCATATCATCGTCGCGGTTGGCAATGACGGGCAGTTCCGCAATCTCTGCCGCCTGCTGGGCCGGCAGGATCTGCTGGACGATCCACGCTTCGCCACCAATGCCGGTCGCCAGACCAACCGCAGGGAACTGGAGGCCACGCTGGCTGACAGCATCAAGGTCTGGCCATCGGCGGACCTGATCGACAGGCTGGCCGAGGCCGGCGTACCCGGTGGCCCCATCAACCGCGTCAATCAGGTCTTCGCCGACCCCCAGATCGAAGCGCGCGGGCTGGTGCGCCGCATCGATCTGGATGATGGCACCAGCATTCCGATGGTGGGCTTTCCCGCGAAGCTTTCCGAAACCCCCGCCAGCTATCGCCACCCCCCGCCCCGGCTGGGCGGACAGACCGGGTCGGTGCTGCACGACATCCTGGGGATGGATACCGGGACGGTCGATGATTTGACCCGACGCGGGATCATACAGACGCACGGCGCGTGAGAGGGAGATACCGCATGGAAAAGGGCAACTGGATTGCCGGCAACCAGGTGGGAAGTGCCACCGTCCGCCGCAATGAGAACCCGGCCCGCCCGGACCTGGATGTCGGCCATTTCGCCTGGGCCACATCCGAACAGGCGGCGGATGCGCTGGCAGCGGCGCGGGCAGCTCTGCCGGGCTGGGCTGCCTTCAACCCGCAGGCCCGGTCCGACATCCTGCGCCGCGCAGGCGACGAGCTGCTGGTCCGCGCCGACGAACTGGGTGCCATCCTGACACGGGAGGAAGGTAAGACCCTTAAGGAAGGGATCGGGGAGGTGAAGCGCGCCGCCCAGATCTTCCATTACGCCGCCGGCGAGCCGCTGCGCAGCCCCGGCGAATGCCTGCCCGGCCTGCGCGACGGCATGACGGCCCTGGTCACGCGGGAACCGGTGGGTGTGGTGGCGCTGATCACGCCCTGGAATTTCCCCATCGCCCTGCCGGCCTGGAAAACCGCCTATGCGCTGGCCTTTGGCAATACGGTCGTGTTGAAGCCGTCGGAGGTGACGCCGGCCAGCGCCTGGGAACTGGCCGACATCCTGCACCGTGCCGGCCTGCCGCCCGGCGTGTTCAATCTGGTGGTGGGTGACGGCGCCGTGTTGGGCCCTGTGCTGGTCGACGGCGCCGACGCCGTCAGCTTCACGGGATCGCCCGGCGTTGGCCGGTCCATCCTGGCCCGGTCGCTACCGCGCATGATCCGGGTGCAGTTGGAGCTGGGCGGCAAGAACCCGCTGGTGGTGGCCGACGATGCCGATCTGGATCTGGCCGCCGACATCGCCCTGCAGGGCGCCTTCCATTCCACGGGGCAACGCTGCACAGCGACCAGCCGTATCATCGTCGATGCCAAGGTCCATGATGCCTTCACCGACCGGCTGCTGACCCGGCTGCGCGCCCTGAAGGTCGGTGACCCGATGGATGCCACGACCGACATGGGGCCAGCCGTCACCCAGGCGCAGTTGGAAAAGAATTTGCGCTATGTCGATGTCGCCGAGGCAGAGGGGGCAGAACTGGCCTTTGGCAGCAACCGTCTGGACCGGCCCGGCTGGTTCATGGAGCCGACCCTATTCATCGGCACACACAATAGGATGCGCATCAACCGGGAGGAGGTGTTCGGCCCCGTCGCCTGCATCATCAGGGCCGACGGGCTGGATCAGGCGCTGGCCATCGCCAATGATGCCGACCACGCCCTGTCCAGCGCCATTGCCACCCGCAGCCTGAAGACTGCCGAGACGTTCCGACGCCGCTCCCGCGCAGGCTTGGTGATGGTGAACGCGGCCACGGCCGGCATTGATTACCACGTCCCCTTCGGCGGACGCGGCCCCTCCGGTTACGGCCCGCGCGAGCAGGGCAGTGCGGCGGCCGAGTTCTTCACCGAAGGCAAGACCGCCTACATCAACCATGGCGTGACCGGCTGAGCCGTCGCCGCCCGCAAGGATGCCTGAGATGCAGGAAAAGATCGCTTTCATCGGCCTGGGCGCCATGGGACTGCCCATGGCCTCCAATCTGGTCCGCAAGGGCTTCGCCGTCACCGGCTTCGACCTGGACCGGGACAAGCTGGACCGGCTGGTGGCCCTGGGTGCCAAGCCGGCGGCCAGCGTTGCCGAAGCGGTGGCCGGGGCCACCATCGCCGTCACCATGCTGCCGGCCCCGCCACATGTGCGCGCCGTGATCCTGGGGGCCGATGGCGTCCTGTCTGCCCTGGCGTCGGGTACCCTGCTGATCGACATGAGCACCATCGACCCCCAGACCACCGATGATGTCGCCAAGGCCGCCGCCGCTAAGGGGGTGGCCTTCATCGACACGCCTGTCGGGCGGCTGGTCAGCCACGCTGAACGCGGTGAAAGCCTGTTCATGATTGGTGGCGCGGATGCCGATTACGAGCGGGCCCTGCCGCTGCTGCAGGCGATGGGCACCACTTTCCTGCGCTGCGGCCCGGTCGGGTCCGGCACGCGGACAAAGATTGTCAATAATTACCTGGCCGTGATCGGCGCGCAGTTGACGGCGGAGGCCTTGCTGCTGGGCACCAAGCTGGGACTGGCGGTTGAGGTGATGAAGGCCGTCGCGGGCGGCACCACCGCCACCAACGGCCAGTTGATGATCAATTTTCCCAGCAAGGTGCTGGTGGGCGACACGACCCCCGGCTTCACCATCGACCTGGCCTACAAGGATCTGCAATTGGCCCTGTCGGCGGCCGCGCAGCAGCGCCTGGGCCTGCCCGTGGGTCAGGCCGCCGCCAGTGCTCTGGGTGCTGCGCGCGGTGGCGACTTTGCCGGCCGCGACTTCACGGCCCTGTTGGATTACGCGTGCGAGATCGCCGGTGTCACCCCGCCGCGCCTGAAGGCCTGATATCATGAGCGAGACCAGCGAGATCATCGAAGGCATGGCCGGTCGCCTGTTTGCCGACCTGTCCAGCCCGGAACGGCTGCGCGCCGCAGAGACCGGCGCATGGGACGTCGCTGCATGGGATCAGCTTGCGGAACTGGGCCTGCCGCTGGCCCTGGTACCGGCGGAGGCTGACGGCGTCGGCCTGTCCTGGCCGGAGGTCGCCGGGCTGGTGCAATTGGCCGGTGCCGCTGCCTTGCCCCTGCCCCTGGTGGAGACAATGTTGGCCAACCGGCTGCTGGCGGATGCCGGCCTGCCGCTGGCAGAAGGGCCGGCTACCCTGGCGCCCGTGCATCGGGATGAAAGCTTCACACTTGACCGTGAGGGCCCGGGCTGGCGCCTGCACGGAACGGCACACCGCGTTCCGTGGGCGGCCCACAGCACGCAGATCGCCGTGCTGGCCGCCTTCGATGGACGCCCCCATGCCATCCGCCTGGACACCGCCACCGCTGAGTTGCGGTCCGGTGCCAATCTTGCCGGCGAGCCGCGAGACGATCTGACCGTTGACGTCATCCTGCCCGATACGGCCGTGGCACCTCTGCGCGCCGGCACCGATGTCGCTCTGATCGAACAATGGGGGGCCACGCTGCGCGCCGCCGCCTTGGCCGGGGCATCGCGCCGGGTGCTGGAAATGACCGTCGCCTATGCCAATGAACGCACGCAATTTGGGCGCACCATCGGCAAGTTCCAGGCCCTTCAGCAATCGCTGGCCGTGATGGCGGGACAGGTCGCGGCGGCGACTGGTGCTGCCGATCTTGCTGCCGATGGGCTGCAAAGGGGCGAGGTTTTGTCGGTCGCGGTCGGCAAGGCCCGGGCGGGAGAAGCGGCGGGTACCATCGCCGCCATCGCCCATCAATCCCATGGCGCTATCGGCTTCACGCATGAACACAGCCTGCATTTCCTGACCAAGCGCCTGTGGTCCTGGCGAGAGGAATTCGGGAACGAAGCCTATTGGCACCGCATGGTCGGGCGTCGGATGGCGGCGGCCAGGGCCGATGGGCTATGGCCCCTGATCGCCTCGCTGTAAGCCCGCGCTGGAGAGACATATGCACGATTTCGCCTTCCCGGCACCGCCCCCGTCCCAGGACACCGACGCCCTGCGCGCAGAGGTGCGGGAATTTCTGGCCACGGAACTGGCCGAGCTGCCGGCCGCGCAACGCATTCGGTCCTGGAGCGGCTTTGACGCTGACTTCAGTCGCAAGCTGGCCCAGCGCGGCTGGGTCGGCATGACGCTACCCACCGAATTTGGCGGTCAGGGCCGATCGGCCCTGGAACGATATGTCGTCCTGGAGGAACTGCTGGCCGCCGGCGCGCCTGTCGCCGCCCATTGGATTGCGGATCGCCAGAGCGCGCCCTTGCTGCTGAAGGTCGGGACAGAGGAGCAGAAGCGCACGATCCTGCCGCGCATCGCAGCGGGCGAGTGCTTCTTCTGCATCGGGATGAGCGAACCCGACAGCGGGTCCGATCTCGCCGCCGTGCGCACCCGTGCCGTCCGGACCGAGGAAGGGTGGCGTGTCAATGGCACCAAGCTGTGGACCACCTATGCCCAGCATTCGCATTACATGATCCTGTATTGCCGCACGGGTAACACCGATGACCGCCATGGCGGCACGAGCCAGCTTCTGGTCGATCTCTCGCTGCCCGGCATCACCATCCGCCCCATCGCCGATCTGGCCGGCGATCGGCATTTCAACGAGGTGGTGTTCGAGGACGCGCTGCTGCCGCCCGACAGCCTGATCGGGCCGGAAGGCCATGGCTGGAAGCAGGTGATGAGCGAACTGGCCTATGAACGCAGCGGACCCGAGCGGTTCTTGTCCACCTTTGTGCTGCTGGTCGAACTGATCCGCGCCCTTGGGCCCGACACCTCCGACCACGCCACCCTGATCCTGGGCCGGCTGGGGGCCCATCTGTCGGTGCTGCGCCGGCTGTCGCGGTCCGTTGCCGGCATGCTGGAACGGGGTGAAGACCCGGCGCTGCAAGCATCCCTGGTGAAGGATCTGGGTGCAATTGTGGAACAGGAAATTCCCGAAATCGCCCGGCAATTAATCAGCAGCGAACCCTCACGCGCTTCGGATGACATGTTCCAGGCCGTACTGGGCCATGCGATTCTGAACGCACCCTGCTTCTCGCTGCGGGGCGGCACGCGGGAAATCCTGCGTGGCATCATCGCGCGCGGCCTTGGCCTGCGCTAAGCCTTATTCTACCTGTTTACGGGTGTCCCCATGTCCGACCTTGTATTGTTTGAACAAACCGACGGTATCGCCGTCCTGACCCTGAACCGGCCGGAAACCCGCAACCCGATCTCCGATCCCGACATGATCGAGGCGGTGCTGAACGCGCTGGACCGCATAGACACAGACATGTCGGTGCGCGTCGCCATCCTGACGGGAACAGGCAGCGCCTTTTCCTCCGGCGGCAACCTGAAGACCATGGGTCAGCAGGGTGGTCTGAACGATCCCCTGCCCGCCAAGACGCGGCGCAACTACAAGCACGGTATCCAGCGCATCCCCCTGGCCTTTGCCAAGCTGGACGTGCCGGTCATCGCCGCCGTCAATGGTCCCGCTATTGGGGCTGGCTGCGACCTCGCCTGTATGTGCGACCTTCGCATCGCCGGCGAAAGTGCGCGCTTCGCCGAAAGTTTCGTGAAGGTCGGCATCGTGCCGGGCGATGGCGGGGCCTGGCTGCTGCCACGCGTCGTGGGCTTCTCCAAGGCGGCGGAAATGGCGCTGACGGGCGATGTCATCGACGCGGCTGAGGCGCTGGCCTGTGGCCTGGTGTCGAAGGTCGTGCCGGACACCGAGTTGCTCGACACGGCCAAGGCACTGGCCCGCCGCATCGCCGTCAACCCGCCGCATGCCGTACGCATGACCAAGCGCCTGCTCTGGCAAGGCCGCGACACCAGCCTGGAGGCATTGTTGGAAATCTCCGCCTCCATGCAGGCCCTGGCGCATGCGACGGAAGATCATAAGGAAGCGGTGGCTGCCATGCTGGGCAAGCGCGCACCGCATTTTGCTGGTAACTGAGCACATACTTTCATGCGCACCCGCTGATTTCAACCTTCCATATGGTAAACGCACGGGCTATATCTGTTACATTATGAGAACTCGTCTCAACAGCTCCGACCGTCGCACCTCTATCGTCAATGCCGCCAAATCGGTATTCGCACGCCATGGCTTCGAAGGGGCGAAAACCCAGCAGATTGCCGCCGCCGCCGCGGTATCGGAGGCGTTGCTCTATCGTCATTTCCCTTCCAAGACGGCATTGTACCGGGCAGTCCTGCGCGCAACCATCGAGGATCAGGACCGCTCCATCGCCCAGATCGGCACGCCGAAGCCGGGTGCGCGCGGGATCGTCACCATGCTGGTATCGCTGTTCTACAGCAGTGTACTGGGCGTGGACTCCCCCAATGCCGACGGGGTGCGGATGATTTTTGCCAGCTTGGCAGGGGATGGCACCTTCGCACGTCTGGTCTATCGGCGAGCAGTCAAGCGTACGCTGTCGGCGACGGATGCGGCGATCAGGCAGGCAATCAGGGATGGCGATGCGGTGGAAACCGGCATCAGCACGCCCGAACTGATCGACCTGATTGCACATGTGGGCCTGATGACCCACGCCATGCGCATGGCCGAAAAAGGCCGCCCAAGCACACCGGAAACGGACAAGGATTTCATACGCAAGGCCGTATGGTTCGCCGGTCGGGGCATGGGCCTGACGGAGGTGGCCCTGGCCGCCCACTATCCGGTCGTCATGGCGGAACTGGCTGCCGCTACGGCGCCGGCCATGCCGGCCAAGACGCCGATGACGCGCAAGCCCCGGAAGAAGGCTGAAAAGTAAGCAGATTGACCAGGGTGCGCACTGCTGCCTTGACATCGTCCTCACGATCATTGTCCATCGGTGGGTACAGTTGCCTATCCACCCGTTACGGCGCGCGCAACACGGCGACCGGAGAAAATGCAATCCGCCGCCGACAGGCCACTGACATAGATATTGGAACAGATGCCGACTGCATTGCGTCCGGCGGCATACAGGCCGGCCACCTCCTTGCCGTCCATGCCCAGTACCGCCCCGGTATCCTCGTCCACCAGCAGTCCTCCCAAGGTCAGGGTGGGCAGCGGCGAAAGCTTGGCGTCAATGGAGACATCAATGGCATAGAACGGCCCTTGGGCCAGCACCGCCATATTCTCCTGCCCCTTGCGGAACGAATCTGGGGCCTTGCCCGTGGCAGCGCGGTTGTAGGTATCGACCGACACGGCAAAGGTGCCCGGATCGAAACCGCAAAGAGCCGCCAGTTGCGTCAGGCTCCCGGCCTTCTTGCGGCCAAACCACATGGCCAGCATGGCTGGATATTTCTGGAAGGGGAGGATCTTCTCCTTGGTCACCTGTCGCCAAGCCTGCTCATACAGCCCTTTGTCCAGGATCAGCCAGCCCTTGCCGCCGTGCTCCTCACACATCTTCAGACCGATGGCAGCGCCATACAGCATCTCGTTGACATAGCGCTCCCCGCGCCCGTCGACGATCATCCCTTTGGCCCAGGCCAACGGCGGATTGATAAAGCGCCAGGCGGAGACATGGTGCATACGGGCCACCGACCCGCCGGCCGTCTGGCCCAGGCGGATGCCGCTTCCATCATCGCCCATGGACCCTAACGGCATGCCGCGCAGATAGTTGGGGGCGTGGTGGGCCACCATGTCGCGGTTGAAGATGAAGCCGCCAGCCGACAGGCATACGCCGCGTCGGGCCCGTATGAACCGTTCCACCCGGTGCGCCTGCTCCAGCGCCCGCGCCTTGGCCAGCAGCCGGCCCGCGATCATGTTGGTTAAGCCGGCGCCGGGAAAGGCCGGCGGAAACATCAGCAGGAACTTGGTGCCTTTGGCCTCCAGCCTGTCATGCTCCGCAGCTTCCGCCGTGCCAGGCGGTATCTGCAGAAGACGCACACCCAGGACCCGCCCCTGTCGGTCCATGACAAGTTGGCGGCATTCCGCCTTGGTCATCAAGCGCACGCCTAGGCGTTCGGCCGCCTCCTTCAAGGGCTGGAACAAACCGACGCCATAGCCGATCGCCGTGTTGGCCGCCGGCAGGAAGACACGGTGACCACGCGGCGCGGGCTTGGCCACGGCGGCAAAGGCAGGCGCCTGGCAACTATCAGAATGATAGAGGTAGTAATCGGAATAAGGGTAGGAGGTCTTGCTCATATAGGTGCGGCTGTTGAAGACGACACCGTGCAGCTTCAGCCATTCCACCATGACCGGGCTTTGTTCACAGAAGTGACGGAGGGTGCGGTCGGACACCACCCCCTCCGTCTCCAGCCGCAGATAGCGGTACATGTCCTCTACGCTGTCTTCGACCCCAGCCTCCCTCTGGACCGAGGTCCCGCCACCCGCATAGAGCACGCCGCCATTCATGGCGGTAGCCCCGCCCCCATGGAAGCGGTCAACGGCGATGACGCTGGCCCCGCCTTCCGCCGCCTCCAGCGCGGCGGCAACGCCGGCCCCGCCATAGCCGACGACGACAAGGTCGGCCTCGTCATGCCAAGTCATCGCATCCGGTCCATCAACGACAAGCGCTGCCTCGACAGCCGAATGCCAGCCGGGAGAGCCCGGCTTATCAACAGTCCCTGACATGTATCCCCCCGACAAGGTCGCCCCTGCTTCTCTTTTCTCAAACGAAGCTGACGCTGGCGCCGCCTATGCCTTCCAGTTCCATTTCGAACCGGTCGCCGGGCCGCGCTGGCTCCAGCGGCACCAGCGAGCCCGACAGCACCACCTCCCCCGCCTTCAGCGGCACACCGAAGCTGCCCAGGGTATTGGCCAGCCAGGCCACGGCCGCCTGCGGCGATCCCTGTACTGCCGACCCATAGCCTTGCGACAGGAAGGCGCCGTTCTTGCGCACCACTGCCTTCACAGCAGAAAGATCCAGGTCGCGCGGACCGATGCGGGTATTGCCCAGCACGCACACCCCACATGACGCGTTGTCAGCCACAGTATCGACGATGCCGATGCGCCAGTCGCGGATGCGGCTGTCCACGATCTCGAAGCAGGGAACCACCGCCTCCGTGGCGTCCAACACATCCTCGGCCGTGATGCCGGGTCCCCGCAAATCCTGCTTCAGGATGAAGGCCATCTCAGCCTCGGCGCGCGGTTGGATCAGGCCGGATGCCGCGATGTTCACGGTGGTGCCATCGGCAATCATCATCCGGTCCGTCATGAAACCGAAATCCGGCTGGAACACGCCCAGCATATCTTGTACGGCCTTGGACGTGACGCCGATCTTCTTGCCGACAACCCTTTCACCATCCGCTTCTCGCCGCCGCAGAGTGGCCAGCGAGATGGCATAGGCATCAGCCACCGTGAGGCCGGGATGACGCGCGATCAATGGTTCGACCACATGCCGCCCCCGTAGGGCCGCATGCAGTTCCGCAGCCAGTATCTCCACAAGGGCAACCTGCTCAGCGACTGAGAAATCCGATGCCATGTCGATTGAACTCCCGGAAGCCATCCCATCGCCAACCGATGGCCGGCCCTGTTGATCGAAACGAAGCCTGCATTGACACTGGCGACGGGGCGCTTCAGGCTCGCCAATCGCCGCAGCGATCACAATTGCATGATTGTTTTTCGTAGCAATTGATAGTTTTCAGTACGTATTATGTCAATTCTCATTTCGATATCCATTGACGGAATTTCATAATATCGCGTAGCTTCACGATCATGAAATTCCGCAAAATTGCGAAATCGCCCTCGCCAGAATCACTGGAGACGTAGCTGTGGAGGAAACGCTGCCTGCGGCCTCGGTGAACCAAGCAAGACTGTAGGGAGTTCAATCATGTACCCGTCTCGCCTCAGCGCCCAGGCGCTGCTCTGTTCCGTCGCCACACTGGCGCTGGCGGTTTTCCCCGCCGCCGCCCAGGACATGATGGTGGAGGAGATCGTCGTCACCGCTCAGAAGCGTAGCGAGCGCTTGCAGGAAGTACCCATCGCCCTGACCGCGATGGATGCCGACATGCTGGAGGCCAAGGGTGTCGCCAACATCTCCGCCCTGGCAGCTCATGTCCCCAATTTGCAGATCCGCGAAAGTCCGGGCACGACGACCGGCGCGCAGATCAGCATCCGGGGCGGCGTCACCATCAACCCGTCGCTGAACTGGGAATCGACCGTCGGCATCTATGTCGATGGTGTCTATATCGGCAAGACCCAGGGGGCCATCTTCGACATGGTGGACCTGGAGCGGGTGGAAGTGCTGCGCGGACCGCAGGGCACGCTCTATGGCCGCAACACGCTGGCCGGTGCCATCAACATGGTCAGCGCCAAACCAAAGGGCGACAGGTCGGCCACCGCCAGCGCCACCGTCGGCAATTATGGCCTCTGGAAGGGCAAAGCCAGCGTAGACCTGCCCTCCTTCGGCCCGCTGCGGGTGAAGCTGTCGGCCCAGCGTGCCAAGCGGGATGGTCTAGTCGATATCGTCGCCAACCCCTTCCCGGGCGTTGTCGCTGCCGGGCGCCCCTCCACCAAGCATTTGCAGGAGATGGACAATAGCAGCTTCCGCGCAGCTCTGGCGCTGGACCTCGCGGACAATCTGGTCGTCGATTACAGCTTCGATTACAGCCTGTTCGACCAGACGCCGAAATACTCCCAGGTCACGCACGTCTCACCGGGCGGCATCTTCGATCCCGCTTCGCCGATCTATGCGGGTGGCAAGGTCGGGAACAGCTATTTCGGTTTCCCGCTGGACCTTTATGTGAATGCTGACCGGCAGACTACGGCCAGCATCGACGGCCCCTCCTTCGAGAAGTCGCGTATCCAGGGACACACGCTGACAGCGACGCTGGAGTTGGATGACGTGACCCTAAAATCGATCAGTGCCGCCCGCGATCTGGCGTGGCGCGACGGGCTGGATCTGGACGGGTCCCCCCTGCCCCTGGCCCATACCCAGCGCATCTCCGACTACAGCTCCAGTTCTCAGGAGTTCCAGGCGGTTGGTAGTAGCGGCCCGGTGAACTATGTCGTCGGCCTCTATTATTTCGAGGATGATGGCAGGACCAACAATCCCCAGACCTATTTCGGCGCCACCAACCTGGACAGCCGCATGGCCTTCACCACCAAGGCCTATGCCGCCTACAGCCAGGTTGATTACAAGCCGCCCATCCTTGATGACCGCCTGACCCTGACCGGCGGCCTGCGCTATACGCTGGAGGAAAAGTCCATCGACCGGCTGGTCCAGCAACTGGGCAGCCCCAACATCGTCATCGTGCCGGCGGGCACGACGGCCGACAAGAAATTCGCCGCCTGGACGCCCAGTTTCACGGCCAACTTCGCGGTGGATCGCAACCTGAACCTCTATGCCCGTTATGCCGAAGGCTACAAGAGTGGTGGCTTCAATGCAGAGGCCGGAAACGTGGCGGAGGTGAAGCGCCCCTACAGCGCGGAAAAAGTCGCCTCTTATGAGGCAGGCGCCAAGGCGACCTTGTGGGACGGCCGCCTGCTGTTCAACAGCGCCTTGTTCCTGAACCGGCATTCCGACATGCAATTATCGGTCTTCACCGCCACGGGCGCGGCGGAATCGTCTGTCCGTAACGCCGGCAAGGCCGAGATCAGTGGTCTGGAACTGGAAACGACACTACGGGCGACACCCTGGCTGACCTTGCAGGCCGGCTACGGCTATCTGCATGCAAAATACCTGTCCTATCTGGATGGCGGCGTCGACGTGGCTGATAACCGCGCTTTCCCCTTCACACCCAAACATTCCGGCAACGTCAGTGTTGATGTGCTGCTGGGTGAACTGGCGGGCGGCACCCTGCGGGCCCTGGTGGATGTCAACGCAGTATCCGGCCATTACACCTTCCCCTATGCCATCACGCCCGATGGTATCGGATCGGGCCAGTTGGCCAAGGATACGGCAGTAGGCGGCTACGCCGTAATGAACGCCAATCTGATCCTTTCGGAACTGGAGATCGGCAGCGCCAGCGGCGAGGTGAACCTGTGGGTCAAGAACCTGCTGGACCGCACCTATAAGGCCAACGGCATCGATTTCGGACCAGGTTTCGGCGGCCTGACCACCAGCTACTACGGTGATCCACGCACCTACGGCGTCACCATGACGCTGCGTTGGTAATCCCTTGGGCCGGCGCCCCGCGCGCCGGCCCGCCACAGTCTGGAATGAAGGCCCGATGAAATACTTCCTTCTGACCTTGTGCCTTCTGGCCGCCTCCCCGGCCCTGGCCAACGCCAATCTTGAGATTGCCGAAGCCATTCCGCTGGGGACCGGAAGCGTGCCGAATGCCAACGGCCCCGAAATCTGGGCCGGCAAGGAAGGGGTGCGGACGGTCCGAAATGTCACCGAAGCGACCCTGACCCCGGTCCTGCCGGCACCGGGCCAAGGCAATGGCACCGCTGTCGTCATAGTACCGGGCGGCGGCTTCATGACCCTTGCCATGGATTTGGAAGGCTGGCAGGTGGCTCGTTGGCTGGCCGATCATGGCATTGCCGCCTTCGTGCTGAAGTACAGGGTAGACCCAACCCCAACCGCACCAGCGGAATTCGCCAAATTCGCCACACAGCGCATGACAGACTGGGTCGGTAAACCCGGCGAAGGATTGCGGATCGTGACGCCGCCCGATGCGGTAGAGGATGCGCGGGCCGCCCTGCGATTGGTACGCGACCGATCAGTGCAATGGCATGTCGATCCCAACCGAATTGGTCTGATGGGCTTCTCCGCAGGTGCGCGTACAACGCTGGCCGTCGTTACATGGCCATCACAGGAGCCGCAGCCGGCGTTCATTGCCCCCCTCTACCCACCCATGGAGGCAAGGGACGTTCCCCCTGATGCCCCACCTATGTTCCTGGCCATGGCAGCCGACGATCCCCTTTCAGGCCGGGCCGGTTTTGGTATCGTGGAAGCCTGGATCAAGGCAAGGCGACCATATGAACTCCATGTCTACCAGAAGGGTGGCCATGGCTTCGGCCTGGGCCGGATGGGGACGACCAGCACGCAGTGGGGCAATGCCTTTCTGGCGTGGTTGGAGGGTATTCGTTGAAAGGAATGAACCGCGCCAGCTTTGCCGGAGACTCAAACTCGTGAACGCAGTGCCTCGTATGTTGGATGCGGGTATCGGCAACCCTGCATCCAACATACGAGGCTAACTTATTGATTTCACTGCATACTGGCTCGAAGTGGGCATCTGAGCCCAAAAGCAAAAGCCCCGTAACTGTTGAGGTTACAGGGCTTTTGCTGTATCAGGTTGGGTGCGGGGGCTCGATTTGACCGACGTTATAATAGTCTTACTGCACTGATTTGATTGACATATTTTATATAGGCTCACCGGCACGCTGGCAAGGCTTACGCCTCCTTCGGGGCCGGTGGCAGACTTTCCGCTATTGGGGAATTCAAACACTCAGCGGACATATCGACGATGAATGACCGAGGGTGCAACTGACCCAAAGTGGGCAGTGGCGAACGTCTCTGCGTTTCCAAAGCCAGCAGGTCTGCGGTGGCAAGTCGGCACCAATCATTCGGCCCTAGCTAGATGGCGAAAGCGGAGACCGCGCCTCCCACCGCTGCTGTGGCAACTGCTCAGGCTGATTCGGTCAATGGCGCTTGGTTGTCCGCTGGCCGGTAAGTCCATTCGACACCGTCCTGCCCGGTGCCCAGCAGGTGGAGAACGGCGCATGGCAGGTTTCTTGACGCTATTTTTCTCCGAAGAAACTCCGCCTGAGCCCGGTCATGAGTTGACAGAAGCACCTGATATCCACGGCTGGCGACAAGATTGCAGACGAAGTCCGAGAACGCTGCCGCATGAATGATGTCGTTGTGCTGAAGCGGGTCATCCAGGACCAGCCCACGCCAGCGAGACCATGGATAAGTCAGGCTTGCGGCACACAGCATACTGACGGACAAGGCTGCCATCTGACCCTCACTATGCACCAGCCGGGGATCTATCGATGCTACTTCGGGAGGCAAGGCCTCACCCTCTTTTATTGGCCTCTGCTCGACCCGACGGTCCCTGACGTAGGACTCCAGACCCACGCGCGGATCGCCCATGATTGCCCGGTTAATGGTTTTCATTAGGGTGTCCAAAGGCTGCATATAGCTGGTGTTGAAGTCCGCCAGTTCGTTGAGAATGTCGGAGCTCGCGGCTTGGGCAATGACTTTGGCTTCGCTGGTTGCCTGCGCCAGTCGCGTATTGGCAGACACGAGGTCCTCGGCCTCCTTTCGTAGCTGCAGCCTCTCACTGTTAGCGGCGCCATTGACCGCCGACCGCAACCGCTCAAGCGCAACCAGATGATTGTCAGCCAGCGCCTTGGATGCTCGGCCATCCCGCAGTCGCCTCAGCAGATCTTCGGCCTCGCACACCTTTTCTCGCAGTTGCTCAATCGTCGTCGTCAACTCAGTGACCGAGAGTGCGTCAGGAATATCCGACTGTTCGAACTCAAGCTTCCGCCATGTCTCCCCGGCTTTAACTTGCCGAGCCGCGGCAGCCGCCACCTGATCGACCGACTGTTGAAGTCTCGATTTCGCCGCCGGAAGAGCAATGTCAAGGGACGCCAGCTGCTCTTCGAAGGATTGCCGGGTCTGTTTAGCTTGCCGGACCTTCTCGCCGGCGGTGGCCATATCGATCTCGGTGCTACGGATCGTGTCTGCTAACTCTGCATCACCAAGCTCACCGAGAATCTCCACCATCTCGCGAACAGCAGTCGCCGCCACCTCGAGCTCGGCCACAGCTTTCGACTGAGTTTGGGTCGCCGCGATCAACTGGAGCTGAGCCTGGTCGCGCTTTCTAATGGCAGCGGACTGCTCGCCGCCTGGCGCGAAAAAATCGCCGTTCAACCGATTCCGCCACTGCCACTTTCGCTGCCGCAACCTGGCAATATTTTCGGAGCCCGTCTCGAGTTGTGCCTTTCTTTCTTCTGCCAGGGCCCGGTCAGCCACGGCGGCGCCAAATACACCAATCCCGATCTCAGTCCTGGCTCTTTGCTCGGCCTCCAGTTCGACGGTGAGGTTGATCAGCTGCTGCTTGGCAGCCCTGAGCTGATCGAGGCGATTGTTGGCATTTTCGAAGCGTTGCGACGCCGTGCGGACGCGCTCCTCTTGGGTGAGAACAAGAGGAGCCAGCCTTGAAGCAGCGGCCGCTGCACGTCGTTGCAGTTCGCCCTCCACCTCGAAATGCGTCGCACAAACTGGGCAGTCGCATGCGTCATGGAGAAGATTGGCTGTCACGCTCGCAACGGCACTGGACATCGCCGACACCGCTTTTCTCAGTTCAGTCAGAACGGCGTCCTGTTCGTCCAGCAAGGTGCGTGCATCTTGAGCGGCGCCGAGTGCCCCCTTGATGTCAACGTCGAGAGCCGGGAAGCGAACCTGGAGCTCCTGAAGAGACGATTGGACCTCAGACGCCCTAACGTCATGAGCGAGCCAGAGCACCATATTTCGGTGTTCCGTTTGAGCCAACCGAGCGCGCTCGTCGAGCCGCCGGACGTCACCCTCAATCCGACGGATGATGAGAAGCCGACGGTCGAAAGCGGATACAGCCTCGGCCTCCCGGTTGACAGCAGTTTGTGCCGCCGCCACCACCAAATCGGCAGCCTCTTTCCTGCCGCGGGCGGATGCTTCGGCGATACGTGCATCGCGTAGTCCGGTAAGGAGCGTCAACGAACCACTTGTGTCCTCAGCTGCCTTGATAGCGGTAGCTTCGCCGGTTCTGGCCGCCGCCAGCGATGCGGTGACCTTTCCGTGCTGCGACACCAGAGAGTCCACTTGACCGTCAGCGATTGCTTTGGCCGCTTCGTGCTCCGACAGCTGCCGTGAAGCGCTCTGCCATTCATCGAGCGCAGATTTAGCCTCGCTCAGACTTGTCTCAAGGCCTCGCAGCCGCGCCCGCTGCCCGCTGAGGCGCGTATCGAGAGCTCCAATCGTATCCTGATCGAAACCGACCACCGGAGGGGACACATTGGCGCCGGACGCATCGTCGAGTAGACGCGAAATTGCCCTGGCCGCCTCCCCCGCGGCCGCGTCGTCCATAGCGCCGACACCAGTGAGTCCGTGCCACAAGTCTGCTTCAGTGTCGAGGAGGACCTGAAGGGCCTCAGCCTCGTCATTGAGCGATTTCATACGGCTATTGTAGGCACGGGCGGCCTTGGTGTTGCCTCTGCCGTGGAGAGCGTTCGCGAAGTCCTCGATCGCTTTGCTTTCAGCTGCCTCTTTGAGGATGTCGAACCGCTTGCCCGGATCACGGCTGGTGAGCCGGGATAGTGTGGATTGTCCCAAGAAATGCGTGAGTAGCAGATAGCTCGACAGCCCGGAGATGTTCCGAGTCCACGTTTCGTCTTTGAGGAATTCGGTGATGTTGTCGATGTTGCCTTCAATGACGGACTCTTTGGCTTCCGGCGATGACAAGATGCGCGAGATGGTCTTGTCTCCAGAGAAATCCATGGTCACCGAAGAGGGACCACTGGCTCCTTTGCGCCACCTGCAAAGATAGCTACCGACTTTCTTGACACCGTCGGCATCGCGGAAGTGATCGATCTTATCGGTCAGTGCCCACTCGAGGCCGTCGAACAGTGACGACTTGCCAATGCCGTTACTTCCCTGGACGACAAGCACGCTGGGTCCGTCCGGAAGGCGAATGTCGAGCTGTCTGAAGCTGCGATATTGTTCGAGACGGATACGCGTGAGGTAAACGTCACTCATGCGAAGCCTCCCTGCTCTGGACAAGTTCGGTCACGAGGCTCTCGGGGTCGTCGATCAATCGCTCCGTGAGCGAGACCCACTTCTTCGCCAACTCTTCAGGGAGCCCATGCTTTACAAGCAGGCGCTGCGCCAGGTCGTAGGTTTGATCGAGCGCGGCATCGCTCACAGCCCGAACCTGCGCCCAAGGCATGGCCAGGAACGTTCTTGCCCGCAGGGCGTCGAAAGACTCTTGGATGGCTGCCTCTTTCGGGATCCAGACAAGTTTCCTGCATACGGCCTCGTCACGTTCGATGAGGTCGACCAACCGCAGCCAGTCGCCCGTAGCAGTAGGCGATGTCGCGCAGAGGAACAGGTGCGCATTGATCACCTCTTTCTCGTACATATACGAGCGAGCGACGACCATCTGGGCATGCAGCCGTTTGAGCGCGGATGTGACGCCCTCCACGCTGTCGAGCGCAATAGGGGCGACGATAACCGGATACTGACCCAAACGCAGTCCGAACAAACCGCGGATCGGCTTCGCCTCGGATTCTGTCGGCCGGCTGCGGAACGTAGGGGACGTGAACTCCATGACTTCGTCCGCTTGCCAATTTAGACTCGTTGCCGCGCTGACGAGCAGGGACTTCAAAACGTCAGGCGTCATGTCAGTACCCTGTCTCTGTCGTTGTTCTGCCGCTCACGCCAAGCCTGGAATTCTTCCTGAACCGCCGCTTTCCACTTTGGCAGCCCAGTCTTCAGCGCAGTGCGCCATTGTCCATCGTTACGAACAATTGCGGGCTTGGTCCGCCGCGCGACGTCAAGGCCGATGCCTGGATCTCCGCCGTTCAAAATCGTGTCGTCAGGTCCGGTGACCGCAACTTCGGCACTGCGAGAGAGAATAAGTGCGTCGACGTCCCAATGTTCGGGCAGGTTCCATTCAGTGATCAGCCGGCCATCGTCCAGCTTCTCGGCGGAGGAACCCAATGCATGCCCGTTTGCATCAAAGCTCAAATTTCCCCTGGGTACTGACGCTGGCTGAAGTGGCTCACCCAAGTGGGTTGCAAGGATGAGGACCAATGCACCCGCCATGCGCTCGAGCTCCGTTACTTGGCCGCTCCATGGCTTGGCGCTATCTGGGCCGATGTTCCCCAACCAGGCGAGAAAATCTCGACGAAGGGCAGGCGACGCATCGAGCGTCTTCCTCCATACCACCCAGGTGTCCATGACCTGTTCAAACAGGTCAGCGGCGATCGTTCCCAAGGTGTCGCATTTGCCTGCCTTCTGCGATTCAAGGAGTATATCCCCCAACTGGCGAACTAATGAGGCGTCAACATACTCTGCAATACTAGTCAAGCTGATCTCCCGGTACGGATACCGGGAGCCCACCATCGATGCAACTGCGGCGTTAGGCAGAAGAAGCTTCCATGCGGCCTGAACGTTGGCGCCGAGGGAAATGGTAATCTTGCCTCCACTCGCTTTGCTCAAGCGGACCAAGTCCGTAGCTTCGAGCTTGTCGGGCGGCACTTCGAGATGCACGTTGATGGGCGCAGGCGCGGCCTCGCACTGCTTCACCAGATCCTCAAGCAGAACCTTGCCACGCTGTGCCAATGTTTGGGTGGCGTCGTCCCAAGTGATCAGAATAGTTGACGCCTCAAGATCCGATCGGCCGGCCAGCTGATCCCGTCTGGCGGCGTCGGCGAGTTTTTCCAGCCATAGATCGAAAAATAGGGTGTAGGTGTTGGCGTCGAGTGTCGGCGGGAAGTGCAGTTCAGGCCTCGCTTTGAAACGTTCGGCACACACCTTCTGGTACTCGTCGAACTGCTCCTTGGCGGGGTGATATCGATCTTCCTTGTTTGGTCCGTGGCGCAGGATGACATGGTTAAACCGCTCCGAAAGGGGAACCCCATCCAATGTAATCCCGACGGCCTCTAGGCCGTCCGCCTGCTTGATCACATTTGTGATCTTGCCTGAGCTACGCCGGACGACGACGCCCTTCTGCTTGGCCGCGTGAAGGACAGCGAAGACCATGGCCTGGTTCAGTTGAGCTGCCTTCCCCACGGAGAGTAACGGACCGCTTGAGTTGATTGTCAGAAGCCGGTCGGTTCGAAGCTTTGGAACCAGGCGGTCGAGGATCTGCCTCTCGACAAAAGTCGTGAGCACCTCTTTCTCAAAAGCCGGTTCAAGATCGGCCTCTGGCTCCAGGTCTTCGTATGCCTTGAGAACTGTGGTTCGCAGGATATCCTGATTGAAGTAGCCAAGAAATGTCTCGGTGAACGGCACGTGTTCGAACCCCTCGATAAGGAGGTTCAAGATATCGGTCAGGGCGCCATCGCCATTCCCGCTTACAAGATAACTAGCGGGCGCTTTGGCCTCGACGGCCGCAGTCCCGACGCCCCGCTCCTTCCAATAGTCGTAGATATCAGCGGCTCCCACGGTTCGTTCATCGCCAAAGCCCATCGCAAGAAAGACTTTTTGGACGATCCTCGTGGTACCGTCGGCAAAGGTCAGTCGCCATTCCATTCCGGACTTTTCGAGTCTCTCGAGCTGAGTGCCTTTGTTCCAGATGAGTTTGGGAAGCAAAGCGTTGTAGCTGTGGAACTCTGCCGCCAGTTGCTCAACGATCGGCTTGCCGGTGGCCAGCCGCCAGTCGAGGAACGGCAGACCCGCGCTTTTTTCCAGAGAGCCCAGCTTCGGCCACTCATAGATGTGAGGGTGGAGGAGTCTGGGCGATGCGCTCTGAAGCTGAAGGACTTCGACCGCAGGATCGTAAAGGCTGACGTCGTAGCCGAGCAGGCCCAAAGCCAACGCTGAGGTGACGCCCGCAGCACCGGCGCCAACTACGGCGATTACGTCGTTTCCCTTCAGGACCTCACGTTGATGCAGGGCCCTGATCAGCCGAAATGCACGTACCTGCTGGGAATAGAACGTGATCCGCCGCTCGAACGTGCCGAGGAAATAGAGACCTTCGCTGCCAGGCAGCGAACTCGTTGCGATCCAGTCGACCAATGCGTCTGCGGGTGGTACGGCCATGCGTGCGTCATAAATGCCAGCGCCCTCTCGAAGCGGGGCGCCGGCAATCCTTGTTTCCCCACCTCAAGATACCGAAGAAATCCGAAGCAACCAAGGTAATCCTATCCGTCAAGCGATGAATGGCGCAACCGCTCTATCTATGCGGCATGCGCGGCCTCATCGAGGTATGTGTGGCTGAACAGCGGAACAGGAGCGCTATGCGGTCGTTGTGAATGGCCCAAAGGAGGTCGAAATCGGTCTTCCTGTTTTGGCCGCCGCATCATACAAACGGCCACTCGATATGCGGTCTGTCGTCTACCCGATAGTGATCGTCGGAACGAATGCCTGCGCAGTACGGTTCTGGTCGTAGATCTTCATGGTGAGGTCAGCCTTCGGCATCCAGACGCGTCCCGTCTCCACCGCCGCGGACGCCGGCAACACCGGGAAAACATGCAGCATTACGCCTTCCCCGTGATAGGCCTTGATCCGGTTGAACAGGTTGCGCACCCACTTCTTGTAGGCGGCAAGGTCGTCCTTCCTCCGCATGATGTCGTTGCCAGGTTGCTCGCAGGTGATCGACCAGATGGCGGTATCCTCACCCAATACCGATGTGATGCGCTCGTCGTTCACCGTGGCACTCAGGGCCAGCTTCAACGCGACCGGCACGTCCTCCTTGCCACTGTATTCGTTGACCTTGTAGGCGATCCGCGGCTGGTCAGGTAGCCATTTCCAGGTGTCCGGTTCGCGGTGCTTCTGATGCACGGAGACCGGTACCACGTCGCCGAGGAGCGTCCCGAGACGGATGAGTAACGGCTGCGGAGCCAGGGCGAAGACGCTTAACTGGCGGATTTCCCTTTGCTCGATCCGCTCCTTGATTTTCCGGGCGAAGGCCTTCTCCAGGTTCCGGTCCTGTCCGGCCCAGTATGCCTCCTCGTGGTCCTTCAGTTCGGAGCCGATGAGTTCGATGTCAATCGTCCGAAAATCCGCCGGATGGTGATCAGGTGGCATCGCGGCGAAGATCGCTCGCGTGGTGATAACGGCGTCGCGTTGACCGATGTCCGCCGCGAACCTGACAACATGGGAGACGCGATCGACATCCATATCGGTGACGATCTCGATGCGGTCCTCATGTTCGGCCTTCATGGTTAGAAGGGCGGCTTCGTCGTATTCGGCCACATGGTCTACGTCGATCGCCTTATGGTGGACCGGGCACATCAGCATCAGGTTGTCGATGTCCTGAGCAAGCTGCGGCGATCTCACCGCATCGCCCCGGGGGCCGCCTGCCTCGTCGGCGACGATGTGGGCGATGTAGCCGTACTTGCCCGTCTTTTTGCCAGTGATCAGGTCACCGATAAGAAGCTTATTGCATCCGCGGAACTGGCACCGCCCCGCAGCCCTCGCCCAGAGGGCGTTTGCAACCTTTGCCGGGATAGCTGTCTTGGACATGTCGCTCCTTCAATTGTCGCACCGAGGCGACCCCTTTCAAATGAATCTCTACTTCGCCCGTGAGATCGGGTCGTCGATCATCTCGACGCGTTGCGGGTGCTGGCCCCCACATGAACAGGTAGGTTCCCAACTGCAGCATGACGAACATCCGCAGCCGGACGATCATCAAGACCGAGAAGTCGATGTTACCGACGTCTTCAACCATCGCCTGCATGGTCCCAATGTCGGTGATGCTCGGGTCCACCGGAAAGCTCGGATGGGAATGCCATTCCCCGAAGTAGTTGAAACGACCGAATCCAGACGCAAAAACCGAAGATCACTACAAAAAGCAGCACCAGAGGCCACCGCACCCATTCAGGGATAATGTTGGTAGAGCCGACTTCGAAAGAGTAGTCGCCTTTTAGGCAATCCAATTTCCCCCCAAGCAATACAACGAGAATTGGCGCACAAAGACTGGCAATCTTTCCCTCGAATCCTCTCGGTCTGAAGAGGAATTTCAGAAATTCACGGATGCTCCAGTCTAGTGTTTCACGAAACATGGCCGCCTCAGGCTTCCAGTTTTAATGCGCACTGGCGTTGGAGTTGTCCCGCGCTGATGAAAGGTCGCGGTGGCAACGAACTCGCTCGGCGTGTCCGATCTGACGATAAGAAGTATCGCAAAAGGTATGTTGCGCTCACCATTCACAAGACCTTCCATGCTCTCGAGATCAGTCAAGCTGGGCAGGATAGGAAGCTGGGGGTGGGAATGCCATTCACCGATGTAGTTGTAGCGCTCGTAGTCATTGCCGGTCCGCTCGAAGAATTGATCGAGGCAGGCGTTGTGAAGCGCGGGGTCCCGTACGAAATGGTCTCGCTCACCAGTCAGCTCATCTACCGAAAAATCGACGATACCGAAACATCCCGGCACGATCTGCTGTGCCATCAAAATGCCCCCGATTTCGCGATCTTTGGCACGCTGCAAGCCTACTCTCATCCTGCCCACTATCATGTCAGGAAGGATCAACTCCACCGTCATTGAATGTCCTCATCTATAAGATCGGAGAGGAAGCTTGAGATGTCATCGCCACTAGTCGCAGCGGTCGCGGTTTGCCATGGGTCGGTCAGTTTGAGGTCAATCGGCCAAGTGTCGAAAGGAGCTGAAAAAAGCCACGCCTTCTTCAACCCGATCAAATAGGCAGAAGATGGAAAGATCGTTTCCGCTCCTTGCAGGATATCGAGGGCAAATCGAGTAGCATGTGCTGCTATGACAGACACATCAGCGTCGTCTGCAATGAAAGACTGGCCATCTTCCTGTTCAACCCCGTAGTTGTTTCTGGGGTTCCACTCCCACGGCGTGTCATGGTCATCGCACCACGCCATAATCTGCTTTCTAGCAGCCAGCGGGTGGGGGTCGGTGTCGGGACGTGCCATAGCGATCAGTCCACCGACGCCGCCCCCGAAGACCTCGGCCCATATCATAGGCTTCATGTGGCGCCGTGCAGTTCCCGCACATAAGTTGAACGATGTGGAATTCGCCGTGGCCTCGATGATCAGGTCACATTCACCGATCGCCTCCAACGCGGATTCCATCGCAAGTCCCGAAGTTTGGCTGCCGAGCGCAACGCGGTACGTATCGATATCAGTGTCTGAGGTGAGCTGCCCAATCCTGTCAGCCAAGGCATCGACCTTGTGCCAGCCGATGGCCCACGCATCGAGTTCGTTCCGGACCAGATTGCCAGTCAGGAAAATGTCCTCATCAATGAGCACAAGTTTTCTAACGCCCGCACGTGCAAGCGATGCCGCGATTTTGGATCCGATCGATCCACAACCTATGATGGCCACCCGTTTATTGGAAACCACACTACGGTCCGACGCTGAGCGCCTAGCCAACTCGTTCTCCTCAACGATCCTGTAGGGGACCAAGATCTGACGGCCCTGATCACCACGCACGATGTCGAATGCCGTATGACGACCGCTCTGTTCAATGACGACAATGAAGGGCCAGTCCGACCGTTTAAGAAGAGAGGCGAGTTCTGGTATGCGCTCGGCGAGATCCTTGAACTCACCACCTTCATGCTGCGTCAGCAGCCCCATGTCTTTTCCTGTCCGCAACAAGAAGCCGATGCGACGTATTGCACCCGATGGCGTGGGGATTGGTGATTCCCAAATCTCACTTCCGGCAGCGCCGATCGACCTGAGATGCGCAACTCGTTGTGACCTGCGTGACGTCATCGTCAGAGATATCTCAAACACTACTTCTGGCATTTGACGGTCAAGAGATTTCCATGCGCCATCTGGCACCATCAACCGCCACGTTTCGAAGCGCAGCTCACCTCCGAGTGATGACCAATGGTCAGAGGGCACGGAAGCAGCTTGCCCATCCGAAGGACGTTCACCGGAGATCAGGCCGTACGCGCTCTCGGCCATCATTGCTCCGGTGACGGCAGGATCCCAGTTGTCCGGGCGCCACTGAAGGCAGAGCTCGCCTCCCGGACCATATTGGTGTTGGGACAGTCGTCTTTCGCCGTATGGCATCACGATCGGCGGCGTGTCAGGAAACGTCACCGGATAGATCACGGCCAACTGGAATTTCTCCCTGTTGTGCGTGATCTCGATATCGATGCAGAGTTGCAAATTGGCCAAGTGTCTCGTGCGCACACTCGTCAGCCAGTCATGCTCCTCTTGAAGCGCAGAGAACGCCGCCTTTTCAGCCCTGGCCCTGTTCTGATCGAGAAGCCACCAGATCATGCATAACCTTGCGGCTTGGTCGGGCGACGTTCCGCATTCGCAAAACTCGGTGCACTCGTCACACCTGCTGCGACAGCAGATGCGCCCGTGGCTGCGCGTAGCAAACGCGAACCTCCGGTGAGGCGGTCCAATGCGCGCAAGGACAGCGCATATCCCATGCGTGGGCTAAGTGCATCGGCCATATCCTTGAAAATCCCCGCCTGCGCGGCTGCATAGAAATCGGCCCTGGCTTGCCTGAGCCAGGTATCAAACGCAGCCTTTTTCTGAGGCTCGCGGTTCCACTTGTCAGCAAAGTTTTCTAGGGGGTCTGTCGGGTTCGCGATAATATAACTGGTGCCATCGTAGCCGATGAATTTATCCATATCTTCCAGGACAGCAAACAATGTTCCAGCAATGGTATCTTGGTTGTTGTAAGCATGTGCAGCAAGAGTGGTAATGATCACAGAGATCGGGCGCATATCCAAATTGCGCGCAAACATGTTGTCGCGATGCCGCTTGAGGATCATGATCGCTGACTGGAGAGGGGTTTTCACCTTGTAAGCTGGAAGACTTTCCACACTCGCCATGACACCTTGCCTCTGCATTGCCTCAACAAGCACACGTTCTCGGCGTTCGAAAACTATAGATTGCCGGGAAGCGAACCAGTTTGCATAGCCTTTGGGGTTGGAGCGTGGCCAGTCTTCCGTCAGGATTTCGTAGTTTGGCTCCCGCCGGTCCGTGATAGAGATCGCGGTCGATGCCCAACTCGCGTCGAGCATCCTTGCATTCAAGAGCCTGTATTGCTGTTCTTGGTTCGGTACTGCGGGAACAATATCCATGTGGAACTGGGCGCCGTCAGCGTAGTCGAGTATCCAGCAGCGATTGCCTTCGCGTACAGGTTTCACCATCGCCATGGCATCGTGATAGGCCTTTATCTCAGCACCAAGCATTGCTTTCAGTTCGTGCTGCGTCTTGTCGCGTTTGGTCAGGAGGCGAAGCTCGACAACGGAATCGACGTCGTATTCTTCGGCATCAGAGTGGGGACGGATCGCAGTTCCGAGCCTGAATGATCCTTGACAGTACATCTGCGGATCATACTCGCGAACAGTACTCGCGGGACGATGAAGCCATTCCCCGAGCGAGGTGTAACTTGTTTCCGCCTGTTCATAGCGGTGATCCGGGACGTCAAGTTCTTTTGCCAGTGCCTCTAAAAACGCCTCGATTGTATTCACATGCATGTTCATGACTGGGAGTCCTCACGGTTATGCGTGTCATCGCCGACAGACGATCTTCAGGAAACTACGCTCTTAGGTCGAGCGAAGCTGCCGACAATCGATGCGCTGCAATTTCCAAAGCGTTGACGGTACATACAATTGCCCTCATAAATAGTATATAAAATCAAGAAAACAATCAAGCAATGCGATGCGCCTATTTTTTTAAGACAAAGATCACGACCAAGGCTCCCCGCCGCCGTTCGACGACTTGGTGCCGAGCAGCCTTCCCCATGCCAGCGCATCCCGCCAATGGCGGCTCGTCTCCGCTACCTCGCGTGCCCGCTCAATCTCGCGCACGACGACCGCGATGGCCCTATGCAGCGACGCCCAATGCTCACCGGCGCCCTCGATCCAGCCGGGACGGAGCGCGGCGAAGCCCTCCCACCAACGGTCGAGGCCCTGGAAGCCGAGGATCGAACCCGGATGGACCTCGCCCTCCAGCACCCGCTCGAACTCCGGGCTGCCAAGGTGCAGGCCATGGCAAACGACCATCGTTCCCGGATCTGCATGGTAGAGCCTGCGCATCAGGCGGCAGAGGTCGAACAGGTCCCGCGCGCCGGTGGCGCCGACGCCGTCGCATGCCGGGTACGCGGCCCGGAATACGAACCAGCGCAGCTCGTCGCGCTCCACCGCGATGAACGCGTCGTGCTGGCCGTGCCGGCCTTCGCGCTGGCGCACGAACACGATGCGCTGGGGGTTCATGGCGACTATAGCGTCATAGATCTCCTCCACCTTGCGCTGAGCGGTCGGGTCGTCGACTAGGAACGGCGTACCCTTGCCTTCGATCAGCTAGGCCGGACCCAGCCCGAGGGCGTCGGCGAGTCTCGACAGCTCGGCCACGTCGGCGTCGGCAACGCCATCGATGATCTGCTCAATCCTCCGCCAGTCGCTATGGCCTACCCGGCGAGCCAGCTCCTGCAGCGTGAACAGCTCGTCCCCCTCGCGCCCGGCGTTCATCATGGCAAACGCATGCCTGAGCCGGCCTCCGATTTCTCGGGCGATGGGCGACCCAGGACGTTCCCCAACGGCAACCTCGCGCACTGTCGCCGCCAGCCCATGGTGCACGGCGATCTCGGGATACCGGGTTAGCAATCCCTCGATCCAGTCCCAGCCATGGAACTCGACGGAAAACAGCCCCTGCGCGGCATGCTCCGCGCTCAGTATGCGCGCGGCCTCCTGGAGGCGGGTATCGTTCGGCCCGGTAGTGACCAGCACGAACCTGTCGATGGGAGGATTGAAATTCCGTGCGCGTCCGACCTCGGCGCGGAGATCGGCTTCGGTCAGTCCCCGCCGACGTGCGGACGATGCGTCGGATCGGACCTTGCACTGGATGCCGGTGAGACGGCCTTCGCGGTCGGCGTACCAGATGTCGATGCCCACCTGCGCTTGGCCTGAACGTCCATTCAGGTCGATGCTTTCGTCATCCGTCAGCCGAGCGAACAGGTCTCGTACCAGCCTTTCGAAATCCATCCCGCCGCACGGGCGAATGAACCTGCCACCGGGTTTGAGCCCGCTGAGGATCCGGCCTGAAGCAAGCCGGGCTGCGTCGTGAATGAGCTTCGTCATGGATGTCCCCGGCCTTCAGGCCCGGGCCGGGGTGGATGCCGGTTCGGGGCGCCACAGGTCCACGATCGCCGAAATCTGTTCCTGCAGGCCGTAGACGTCGGGATGCCAGTTCTCCTGGGCAACCGTCCTGGCCACCGCCAGCATGTCGGCTGCGACCTCTTCGTCCACGTTCCACAGGTCGGTCAGGTCCCAGCCGCACGTCGCCGCGTTGTGCCAAGCCAGCAGGAAGTTTGCCGCCATCCTCGACTGGCCGGTGTTCCCCTTGGTCAGCTTGACAAGGCGGTGGAGCGCCCGTGTAGCGGCAACGTCGCTGTTCATCGATCACCTTCACCCAATGGTGGGGCAGGCGCAGGAACAAGGACCTGCCTGCGCTGCTCGGTCAAATAGTCCCCCGCCCCCGATTGAAATGCAACCGCCCCGCTCAACCGTTCACGGGGGCAGTCCACCGATTCCCGGTAGCCATTCCTCGACGACCACGGCCCGGGCCTGTTCGATCTCCCGCTCGACGTCCTCCCGACCTCGCACACGCACCGCTTCCGCCATGTCGTCGGCGAACTCGCGCGCACTGAGGGTCCAGTCGGCGCCCCCCATCGCCCTGGCCACGCGTTCCGCCGGCCGTACGCCCCATACGTCGGCCAGCCTGCCGTCGCCGAGGCGCACGCATGCATGGAGGGAACCGCGACCGCTTTCGGGGAAACGGTAGCCCGCAGGCCGCATCGCGACGGCTTCCCCGCCGATCTCCCGCCTCAACGCTTCCGCGAAGGCGAAACATCGGCCGAGGAAGTACTTCGTCAGCAGGTCCGTTGCGATCCAGGGCTTCGGCCGCAGCTCAACGAACGACATGTAGGCTCGGTTCGCCAGGATCGTTTCGGTCGCGGAGGCGACCTTTCCCTCGTCGACTGCACAGGGAAGCCCGACGCGGGCGTCGCGGAGATCCTCCTCCTGCATGGGAAGCAGCGCCAAGTTCGAACGCCCTCCGTGGGTGAGGGCTTCCTGCCGGCGTTCAAGCAGCTTCATGACAGGCATGATGCCGCCCGGGTCGAACGCCACCTGCTCGTCGCTCATGCACACCAGTCTGGCGAGGTCCACATGCTCACCCTTGCCGACGTCGATGGACGTGTCGTCCCGGCCGATCCTTTCGACGACGACCAGGGGCCATCCCGTCAACCTCGCCATGGCGATGGCGAAATGGACCGCGCCCTCCTCGTCCCACCGCGCGACCTGCCCGCTGGGAAAGCTCGCGCCGCCCTTGGAGGTCATTGCGGTTATGTTGCCGTTAGCGGCGCCCATTTCCCCTCCCCCTGCGACCTCCGCGGCCGTTACTCCTCGCGGTAGTCCCTGATGTCCGCCGGGTCCCAGACCGAGCCGGCTGCACGGCGCCTTTTCCGTTCCCGACGCTGCGCGGGGCGTTCGGTCTCGGTATCAGCATCCAAAGCCTTTACCTTTCCGGGCGGACGCCCGCGCCGCCGCGGGGCTTCGACCTCCACTTCATCGACCCTGGCGGGAACCAGATCCGGTTCACTCAACACCACTGCCGGCATACCATCCGTAAACGAGGGGCGCGTCGCCTCAACCTCGGGCGCGATCGAGCGCAGCAGCCCGGCGACGGTGTCCGCGATCTCCGGCGGCGCCTGGCGCCATGCACGGAGCAGGTCCAACTCGCGGCGGGACAGGACGCTCGCAGGCTCCGGTGCCTCCCCAATGGACGGCCTGTCCATGTTCCCGCCTTCCAGCCCGTCGAAGAAGAACGCCATTGGCACGTCCAGGATATCCGCCAGCCGGTACAGCTTTCCTACCGAGACCCTGTTGGAACCGCGCTCGTACTTCTGGACCTGCTGGAAGGTGATGCCCAAGGCCTTCGCCAAGTCGGACTGGCTCATGCCGAGCAGCGCGCGCCGCAGCCTAAGCCGTGCAGCGACATGGCCTTCGACGAGCGTATCGGCGGCGTTCGCCGCAGCGTTCCTTGAGCGCCTGGGCATCAGCGGTCCCATCCGTTGGATCGACGACAATCTACCTCCTGGGGCCGGCACCGCGCCACATCCCTGTTCGCCTGGATATCGGTAGCGGAAGCCGGTGCTTCGCCCATAGAGTATGGTGAGCTTCCCCGCAGGACCCGCGAACCCGCAATTGGCCACCCTGATCCTGATCGATGCCGAGAACATGCCCGTGGCCAGCTGGATGCTGGTCGACTGGGTGGTCTGGATGCTGGACGGCCCCTATTCCGTCCGCCGTCACGGGAACAAGGCCAGGATCGACGCCCGGCGGCTGAAGGTTGCCGGGATGAGGGAGCACCTGCAGACGCGGCAGGGAAGGAACTAGGCCGACCTGCGCATGACCGCCGAAGGCCTTGTGTAGGCTGCGGCCACGGGCTGCCGCCGGTTCGTCGTCTGGCCATGCCGACAACATCGAACATTGAGTCTGGAAAGACCAATCGCATCATGCTGATCCCTATGGATAATCCACTCCAGAGGAATCCCGAATTTTATCAAAATTGAGTCAGAGCCACTTTTCCACGCCGGACAACAGTTTGGCGAACATCATGCCGATGCAGCGACGGGCGAACCGCTATTTCCCGACGCTGTGGATAAGCCTATCTCGCACTTGGCTCGACCAGAGCGCACCGTCTCCGCGAGGACGGCCCGCAATTCATCTTCGGGAAGGCGCCCACGCCCCTTCAGTGCGCATTCCCACACCGTCAAAACCCGCCATCCCTTTTCCAAGAGTTCAACCTCGACACCCCGGTCGCGCTGAACGTTGGCTTCAATCTTCTCGCGCCAGAACTCCTGCCTTGTGGCAGGCCAACGGAATAGCGCGCAACCGTGCCCATGCCAGAAACAACCATGAACCTGAACAATGCAGCGCCATTTTGGGAGGGTCACATCCGGGCGGCCTGGGAGGTCGCTGGCATGCAGCCGATAACGGAACCCCATTGAGTGAAGGGCGCGTCTGACGATGAATTCCGGCTTCGTGTCACGACCCTTGATCCGCGACATGTTGAGGCTACGCTGTTCAGGAGTCAACCGATCGGCGGCCACCTCACGCCTCCACCAATTGCACCAGCGACCTGACCGACGCGAGGAGCTCCATGCCCGACATACCAGGACGCATGGTCCAGGCACCGAAATTGTGCTTCATACGGTATTCCGGGTGCAGCAGCCGGCTTGGCATCGGCATCTTCTTCCAGTTAATACCGGACGATGCAGCGTAAGGGGTTATAAGGTAGGAGCCGCTGAGCAACGGAACGCGGTTTCCCTCAGCGTCCACTGTCACCAGGGCATCCCGGTACATATGGGCGGAACCGAGCGCCGCGTTGAGATCCCTTCCAACCCTATACTTGGCATCAAGCGTTACGATCCGACCTGTTCGCGATGATACCAGGACAACATCCGGAATCATCTCATGGCTCATGGAGCCCCGGCCGTCAGGGGTATCCCAGTACTCGTGGAAAGGAAGCTGATAGGCCACCACCAAGCTGCCGACCTGCACCGAGGCCATTCCCGCCACCAATTCAATCCCGTCGCGGGTTCCGTGGAACAGCCTTGAAGTGTCAGGGACGACGCCGAGTAACTCGCCGACAATCCTAACGAGGCGCAGGAAGACCCACAACTCATACAGGTCATAGGTTTGCGTCAGCGGCAGGTCGAGGAAGCTGCCGAACACGGGAGCGATCCCGAGCTCCATCTCCCTGGCCAGCACGAACACGCGATTATAGGCGGGATCATGCCGGAAGAGCGGCGTCGCACCGAGACAAGGCGCTCCCTCGCGCACCCCCTCAAACAGCGGAAGCCCGGGGAGGTCACTCAGCAACCGCGCCGATGCCCGAATCTTCGCCGCCCATCCATGACGTCGGGTTCCGACCCCCTCCTCTCCACCTTGAGCTTCCAGGAGATCAGCCGTAGCTCCAAGCCAACCGGCCCAGCGCCGCAGGCTTGCCAGCAGATCACGGTGTTCCGTGATGTCCAGACTTGGCCGCCTGACCGACCGCCGTATCCGTTCGGGCAGGAGTCCCCGCAACCGGGCGGGAAGCATAGTCGGATCAGACGCCTGTAGGGCACGGGAGGACATGAGGGACCTGACGATCTCGCTGCCAGAGGCGGTACGGGCCTTCCAATAGGCTTCTACCGTCTCTTCAGCTACCAGAGTGCGCCGCGGTCGCGCGTTGATGGCTCTTACGGCGTCGGCAATGGCATGTGCCCTCGAGCGCAGGTATTCCAGCCTGACCAATGGAGGCATCCGGTTGCCGGTTCCAGCAGCAAATCTCCGACGATGTCCTCCGGCCGTAAACAGGGCGAGGGTATCCCCAATTACCTCAGCGACCATGGTGTCATAGTCGTCCCGGGTGAGCTTGCGAACGGCGGGGTCTGTCTCAAGTGAGAAGGAGATTGAGCGCCCCCGAAGGCGTAGCTCAGCCTCCGCAATGCCAGCGTGAAAGCCTGGTAGCCAAGCCCATCGCGCGGTGCGGCGGTCACGGCAACGCAGCGGTCGCAGCGCCACACCCTCAACGTATAGCTCCGCAGCATCCGCAGCATCTGCGTCGCGCAATTCAATGAGATGCTCCCCTCCTTCCTGTACGACGCCGGGCGGAATGGGCTCAGGTGTTGGCCAAATCCGGTAGAAGTCGCCGTCTCCGGCAGGATTGAGGTATAGCGCTTCCATCAGCTATCGGGCGTAGCGGAAGCTGCCCAACTCATCGAGTTCGACAGCCATCTTGCGGACGATGGCGACCGACCGTTGGTAAGGAGCCAACAACGTCTCCAGCCGGCCAAGCATCTGGCGTTGGCCATGCGATCCTCGCAGCTTCACCAAAACCTTCTGGGACAGCATATCATCAATAACCTCAGCCGATGATCTACCGAGCCGGACGCTGGCGAACGCGTGGTAACGGATCGCCTCCTCAGCCACACGATAACCGAAGCCACATGCGTGGGGCAGCAACAACTCGTTAATGCTGGCGAGGAGCTCCCCCATGGCTGCCGCGGATGATGCTAGGGATGGATCAGCACCGAGACGATCCACAAAGCCGGTGAGATCGACAGCCGACATGTCGATCACCACCGCACGGTCCAGGACCTTGTCGCTGACGGAATTCGTCGTCTCGTCCACGTTGATAGTGCCAACCAGGAAAAGGTTGGATGGGAATGGTACTTCTGCCGGAACGTCGCCACCAGTCGTGCCCTCAAGGGGAAGACCATTGGCATGGAGGCGCAGCGACAGCCCGCTCTCCATCGCGCTCAACACCTCAGAAAGATAGAATTCCACGCGCGCTAGGTTCATTTCATCAATGACCACGAAAACCGGGCTTTCCCGGTTTGCAACGGCAACAAGCACCGCCTCCAGGAACCGGGGAACCACGAATTTGCCGCTCAGGATGTCATGATAGCCGGTCAGCCCTGTGGGATCTGTCCATTCCGGACGTACCGGACACACGAACAGCAGGGGATCAGCCTCGTAGTGGTTGGCAATCCCGTGTACCGCCCGGGCGTACTTGATGGCGATCTGCGTCTTACCGGTTCCTGAAAGGCCCGACAGGATCACGAAATGTTTGTCCGCAAGGAAGTTCAGTCCTTCATGGAATCGCTCCACGAGGGCATCAACATAGTGTCCGCCCTGCGCCTCGATGGCGCTCCTCAGAACAGCGATATCCAGGGAGCTGGGCATCCGCCGCATGAGGGGCCCGAGGGCACGTGCGTCGGGCCACGGGTTGAGTTCGTGCACCTTAGCCTGGCCGACGAACCGCGCGACGTAGCCCACGAACTCTCTGGCCAGCATGCTGCGCCTGGCGGAAGCCCCAGGCGGATACACGGCGACCGCCACAGAGTCGATTTCGACGGCGGGAGCCACCGTGGACAGGTCGAACCGCAGGCTGTTCCAAAATCCTTTGTTACGGAAGTATAGCCGTCCATCCTGAGCGAGATATGCGACGACCAGGTTATTCCGGGCAGAATACTCGAGTACTCCCTCCTCTGCAGCATCGTCCCCCTCGGTCCCGGTCGACACGGCGGCCCTGACCTTCGCCTCCTCACCGAGGCGGCGCATTTCAGCAAGCCTGTTCGCCATATCGCTGAGACCAGAGCGCACGCGAATGGCGAAGTACACCTCGTCCTCAGGCGGGAACCGGATCACGCATAGGAGCACAAAACAGTCGGCATCGTCTGGCCATTTGTCCAGGTTCGGCACGCCGAGCTGGATGCCACCCTCGATGACCTTGGCGCTGTTGGAGACACCGAATGCCTGATTAACCTTGCTCTTCTTCGTTACGCCGAAGTGAGCCTTCACGGCGTCCTCGAACGCCCGCTGCCGGTCCGCGAGTTGCATGCCCCTCCCCTATCCCTTTCGATGGATGTCAGGGTCCACGGAAGGGACCATTCGGTCAAGCAGATCGAAGATGAGAGAGAAAAGCATTCAAAATCCGCACGGTCCCGCATATCCTCTAACCAATATCTACATTTCGGCACGGCGGGGAATGATGCCCACGACATATGGGAGCGATGGGGAGGTTATCAGCCGTAAGGCCGAGCGGCTTGCACGCGGCGGAAAGCCGCGAATCCTCGATCTGTTCGCAGGGTGCGGGGGCATCAGTCTCGGATTCCAGGCCCTGGGATGCGAGATTGCAGCGGCCCTTGAGATCGACGGACATGCCGCCGCCTCGCATGCAGCAAACTTCTATCGCGATGCCCCGGAGTCCGTACGTGAGCTGCATGCAAAGCCGCGCGACATCACGACACTGGAGCCTGAGCAGCTTGTCGCTGAGTACGGCCTGGGTCCGGTTGAGGACGCGTTCGACCTGATTGTCGGCGGACCGCCCTGCCAAGCATACGCGCGGGTTGGACGGGCTAAACTCCGCGATGTCGCTGATCATCCCGAAGCATTCAAAATAGATCCGCGGGCGAACCTTTACCTACGCTACCTCGCCTATATCCAGGCGCTGAAGCCAGTGGCGATTCTCATGGAAAACGTGCCGGATATCATGAACTTCGGGGGCCACAATGTGGTCCAGGAAGTCGCCGATGCCCTTGAGGGCATGGGCTACGAAGCCCGATATACCCTCGTCAACACGGCCTTCTTCGGTGTCCCGCAGATGCGTGACCGCGTCTTTCTCGTCGGGATCCGGCGGGAACTGGGAGCCCGGTTCGAATTTCCAAAGGCGAGTCGCTATATTGAGCTGCCGCCAGGCTATCAGGGCACCCGTGCGGTCGCGCTGAAGGGTGTAAATCTGCTCGGCCATGGCTACGTCAACCCCGATCCGGCGTCTTCAGACCTGCCATTCGCAGTAACCGCCCCTGAAGCAATAGGTGACCTGCCTCCCGTCACCCTGCATCTGGAAGGAAAGCTCAAGCGGGGCGCCAGGCGTTTTAACGAGCTCACGCCATACGACCCGTCCCGTCCGGTTTCCGCATACGCCCGCCTGATGCGCGAGTGGCCCGGCTTTGAGAACCAGGAGGGCGTCTGCGATCACGTCATCCGTTATCTGCCCCGCGACACCGACATCTTCCGCCACATGCCCAACGGGACGGAGTACCCAACCGCTCATCGCGTCGCGGTAGAACTCTTTGAGAAGGAGGTCCAAGGACGCCAGCGGCGCATTGGCCGTACGCTGACTACAAGTGAGCGTGACACGCTGCGGCGGGCCATGGTTCCGCCGTACCCGGTCGGCAGCTTTCCGAACCGGTGGTGGAAGCTGCGGGCTGACTTTCCGTCAAGGACTCTGCTGGCTCACCTTGGCAAGGACTGTTACAGCCACATCCACTATGACAGCGCACAAGCCCGGACCATCTCAGTCCGCGAGGCTGCGCGGCTCCAATCGTTCCCCGATGGTTTCGTATTTCGCGGAACCATGAACCCGGCGCTCAAGCAGATCGGCAACGCTGTTCCGCCCCTGATGGCCAAAGCGATTGGAGAACGAATCCTGGCCGCGCTGCGGACGGCAACCGCCACAGTGGTGGCCATCGCGGCGGAGTGAAGGGTGGATGCTACCCTGGCAGCACCGACGTCCTGGCACCTGCACAAACTCGGTCATCGTTGCACCAAGACCGACATGGCGCCCCTGCGCGGCTGGGCGCCACGTGGCCAGCGCCTGCCAAGTCCGGCACCCTTCGGACATTGGAATACCATGACCTTCGTCGCCGCCTTGCGCCATGTCCCTCCAGCAGGCGCCGCTGACCGCGTCCCTCCAGGACGGGATGGTTGGCGATCAGCGTTCCATCGTCCAGGATCTGGACCTCGGTGGCGGTCACCTGTACCTCCACGACGCGCCGGCGGGTGCAATCGGGCACGGAATAAAGGTTGCCGGCCACCGACACCATGCCGTCGCGGGTGACACGCCGCTCCAGGGCCAGCACGGTATTGCAGGGACCGGCGGGTAACGGCCGGAGGCTGGGTTTCTCCTCGGCGAAATGCTCAATGACCGCCCGACCGGTGGTGGCATGGCGGCGGACATTGGCCACCTGGTCCAGCCATTGCCGGAACTGGGCGTTCAGGTCGTCGAGATTGCGGAAGGTGCGGCCCAGGAAGAAATCCTGCCGCACATAGCGGAAGGGCCGCTCCACCTTACCCTTGGTCTGGGCCCGATAGGGCTTGCACACCTTGGGCAGGAAGCCGTAATGGGCCGCCAGCGTCAGGAGCTTCTCGTTGTAGACGACGCCCCTGTCGTCACCCGCCTCGCCCAGGACGGCGGTGCGCATGCGGTCGTAGAGGATCTGCTCCGGCACGCCGCCCGGGGCCTCGAAGGCAGCAATATGACAGCGCAGCAGGGTGGGCAAGGTCCTGGCGGGCGACGAACCGCGCCCAGATCATGCGGCAATGGCCCAGCACCAGGGAGAACAACCAGACCACCCGCTCCACGCCAGGTTCGTCGGTGAATTCGGTTTTGAAATAGGCGAAATCCACCTGGGCCTGTTTGCCCGGCGGCGTCTCAAACTGGCGCTCGAAACGCCTGGCCGGTGCCGGTCGCACGGACCGGACAAAGACCTTAACCAGGGTATAGCCGCCCTTATATGTCAATCGGCATAGAAGTTTGACCCTGTATCGGCGTCGAAAGTTGACCCAGCTTTGGTTTGTGTTTTGCGGTCGTGCAGGTAGTCCATAGGAGGGCCCCGCGCGCGGCGCGGCGTGCCCCCACGAGGCTGACGCGGCGTCGCGCGCGGGAGGAACCTGTGGACCCACCTGAACGATCCGCCAGGGGTGGGGGTCCGGGGGCGGGGATCAAGCTCGGTTCTTGAACCGCCAGCTGTCATTGCCGGTTTCGACGATGTCGCAATGATGGGTGAGCCGGTCGAGCAGGGCCGTGGTCATCTTGGCGTCACCGAACACGTTGGGCCATTCGCCGAATGCCAAGTTGGTGGTGACCAGGATGGAAGTCTGCTCATAGAGCCGGCTGATCAGGTGGAACAGCAACTGGCCGCCGGATTGGGCGAACGGCAGATAGCCCAGTTCATCCAGCACGACGAGGTCGAGCCGAGCGAGATGGTCGGCGATGCGGCCCTGCCGCCCGGCCCTTGCCTCGGCATCAAGGCGGTTGACGAGATCGACGACAGTGTAGAACCGGACCCTGGCGCCGCCGCGGATGCAGGATCGGGCGATGGCGATGGCCAGATGGCTCTTGTCGGTGCCTGTTCCGCCTACCAGCACGGCGTTGCGCTGCTCGGCCAGGAACGATCCGGTGGCCAGATCACGGATCAACGCCTCGTTGATCGGCGTGCCGGAGAAATCGAACTGGGCCAGGTCCTTTGCCGGCGGCAGGCGGGCGATGGTCATCTGGTACTTGATCGACCGCGCCTCCTTCTCGGCGATCTCGGCCTTCAGCAGTTCGCCGATGATGCGGGGCACGGGATATTGCCGCTTGAGCCCATCGGCGATCACCTCGTCAAAGGCGGCACGCATGCCGGTGAGTTTCAGGGTGCCCATGATCTCCAGGATTTCATGACGCTCCATTGACCGTTCTCCGCAGGCTGTCATACCGCCCGCAATCGGCCACCGGCGCATGCCGGAGGGTCAGGGCGGCGGGGGTGAGGATGCTGACGGGACTGGCCGGCTCCCGACGCCGGGACAGGATGTTCAGCACCACGTCGCTGGAATGCACCCCGTTGTGCAGGGCCTCGGCACAGGCCGCCTCCACGGCAGCCAGCCCGTCGGTCAGCACGGCGGATAGGATATCGACCATTTGTCGGTCGCCATCGGCTGAGCCAGCCAGCCTGGCCCGGATCCGCCCCAAACTGCCGGGCAAGGCCCAGTCCTTGAACGGTGCCCCGTTGCGCAACGCTCCCGGTTTGCGGGCCAGGACAGGCACATAGTGCCAGGGATCGTAGATCGTTCCGCCCCGACCGAACTGCCTCGGGTGATCGGCTACCAGGTCGCCATCCTGTCGGATCAGTATCCGCTCCGCATAAGCATGGACCTCCACCGGTCGGCCGACGGCGCGCGCCTGGACGGAATATTTGTTGTTGTCGAACCGGACCAGACAGGTTCGCGACACCGACGCCGGATGGCTGTGGAACCCGTCGAACAGTCCGGCATAGGCCACCAAGTGCGGTCGTTCGGCCTCGAACATCTCCCACACTGTCCGATCACCCTGTTCCGGATGGCGATGTGCCCGGGCATGGGAGACGCAGCGGTCCAGCAGCCAGGCATTCATCTCCGCATAGGTCTTGAACCGCAGCCGCGGCGTAAAGAACCGCTCCCGCACCAAGCCGACCTGGTTCTCCACCTGACCTTTCTCCCAGCCCGCCGCCGGCGCGCAGGCAACCGGCTCCACCAGATAATGCGCGCACATCTGGGCAAAGCGGCGGTTGAACACCCGCTCCCTGCCCAGGAACACCGTATCCACCGCCGTCCGCATGTTGTCGTAGATACCGCGCGTGCAGGTCCCGCGGAAAAAGGCGAAAGCCCGGTCATGGGCGTCGAACACCATCTCCTGCGTCTCGCGCGGATAGGCCCGCACGAAGAACATCCGGCTATGGCAGAGGCGCACATGCGCCACCTTGACCGTCGTCGTCGCCCCGTTCAGCACCACGATCTCGTGGCTCCAGTCGAACTGGTAGGCCTCACCCGGTGCGAAATTCAGCGGTACATAGGCATCGACGCTGCTGGAAACCCGACCCTGCCGCCATTGGCGCGCATAGCGGCGAACAGCGTCGTAGCTGCCAGCATAGCCAAGCGCCCGCAATTCCTCATGGATCCGGATCAGTGTCAGCCGTTCCCGTGCCGCCTTGGCCTCGTTTGCCAACAGCATGCGGTCCAGCTCGCCGATCCATTGTCCCAGCTGCGGCCGGGGTTGCACCGTCCGCTCATAATCAAAGGCCGTCGCCCCAGATCGCAGAATCTTCCGCACCGTGTTCCGCGATACGCCAAGGTCGCGGGCGATCTCCCGGATACCCTTGCCCTTGACCAGGGCCTCACGCCGGATCCGCCCGATGGTTTCCACGATCAGCATCCCCCAGCCCGCCCAGATCGGTTCCCGATCCAGGCAGTCCAACAGCCATGAACAGCAGGGTCAAAGTTGGACGCCTATAACCCCGATATACGGGTCACTTTTCCACGCCGGATAACACCTTATAGCCCTGCTCCTTGATCTCCCGGTGCAGGCGTCTGGCCGTCAGTTCCGGCACGGTGGCCAGACGTTCGTGCAGGAAAGGCTCATAAGATGACAAGAGCGACAGCCGCGCTGGCCGGGGCGTGTAGACGGGATGGTCAAGCCCACGCTCGATATGCCTGCGCACGGTCTTGCGGTCGAAACCGGTACGGCGGGCGATGGCGGAAACGGATAGCCCTTGGCGTGCAAGGTCCAGGATCATGGCAAGGTCCCCAAGCTTGATCACCGGCATCCTCCCCGCAGACAGCGGGAAACAGGATGGCGGAGTGATGGCCGCAAGGCCCCGGGGGGCATGCCCCCCGGGGCCTTGCCCGATGCCAAAACTGGGGACTTTTCATTCGCCACTTCTGGGAAGTTTTATCCCGCCAGCGACAGCAACATCCTTGGCCACCATGCCCGGCCTGAAAGCCGCCTCTACCGGTTGGACCTTCTCAGCGTCCGACCACAGCCGACGACGCTCCGAACCCGTCAAAACCTCCAGCCGCTGATAAGCCATCACGTTTGCCACTCGTTTGCGTCCGCGCTATCGCGCTTACGCAAAGACTCCCAGCTACCGACCACCAAACACAAGGCGGCTCACACCGGACGCGTACGAGCGTTGAGGAGAAGCTGAGCATTCTGGCGGAAGCGATGGCGCCGCAGGCCTTGGTGTCTGCAGTTTGCCGGCGGCATGGCGTTGGCAGCGGGCAATTCTATACTTGGCACGAAGTCGCAGAGCGTAGCCGTGGAACCTTTCACATCAGTGGGATGCTGAAGATGGTCTGAAAAATTCCGAAACTTTCGGAATATCCACCCGAAAAGCCTTTCACATCAATGAGATGCTGAAAATAGTCTGAAAAATTCTGAAACTTTCGGAATATCCACCCGAAAAGCCTTTCATATCAATGAGATGCTGAAAATAGTCTGAAAAATTCTGAAACTTTCGGAATTCATCCGGAACAGGCTTTCATTTCAATTGGATACTAAATTCCCTACTAGCCTTGGCGATCCGGAGCATTTCGCCACACGGAGAGCTGAACCCTACATGCATAAAGTGTATCATGTGAATTTCGATAAGCCCTTTTGACGTCTTACACCTGTTGCACCTGGGCATATTTCATACCTTTAAATTCATATATAATGTCTGTCCAGCCACGAGGGGACTACGATGGCCACAACCAATGTTGAGAAACCGTCGGGAAAACGGGGGCGGCCACGTCGGGCCGATGGGCTTGAGCCTAGCGCGGCGCGATACACGGTGCCCGCCGCCCTTATGCCCCTCATCCTCAAGCTGACCAACGGAGCTAACCGCGATGCGGTCATTACACAGCTTCTGACCGAAGCGCTCAGCGCCCGCCTCTCCATCTCACCCAAGCAAAATGACCAGCTTCCCGAAGCAATACCTGCGTTCACGACGCAGCATGGGGTCGATAGCGTTGCCGATAGGCTGACAGCGAAACTTGAACGATTCATGGCAGCTCTGACAGATATCCTATCAGCCGCAGCCCAACAGCAGATGGCAGCAGCAGCCCACTACCTTGACGATCACGTCCCCGTGCTTGGTGTAGGAGCGGCGTTGTCATCGCGCTCTCCGGCTT
>NZ_JBMDKJ010000015.1:0-138063 GCF_057809655.1 Niveispirillum sp. FG148 | reverse complement strand
GACACAACCGGCCAGATAAGCCGGAGAGCGCGATGACAACGCCGCTCCTACACCAAGCACGGGGACGTGATCCATGACCGTGGTCCGCGGAGTCCCCAGTTGGTCAGGGGCAGGTAGGGCAGATCAATCGGGAACGTAAAATCCCCATACTCCAGCAGAGAGTTCACAGGCCGCAAAACGAACAGACTTGTCAGCGCCGCCGATTTCAAAAATGTTGAAATGATGGATTTGATGCGGGTAGCTGGGGTGAGGCAGTTCAATAGCGTCTTCAGTAGTATGGCGCCAAGGCAGGCTCCATACCTTTATGCCGTTAATTGAGAAGTCATCGCCTTCAAAACAAAGCTGTATCGCGCGCCATTTGACCAACTAGTTTCTCCCTATTTCCCCGCCAGGGCCCGCCCCACCTTGCTGCCATTGGGTCGGCCCAGTTCCCCGCTGATCCATTCCCCAATGGCGGCCAGCCGGTCCAGATCGACGCCGGTGGACAGGCCCATGCCGTTCAGCATGTACAGCACATCCTCCGTGGCGACATTGCCGCTGGCCCCCTTGGCATATGGGCAGCCGCCCAGGCCGGCCACGGCGCTGTCGATGACGCGCGCGCCCATTTCCAGACAGGCCAGGATATTGGCCAGCGCCTGACCGTAGGTATCGTGGAAATGCAGGGCGATACGCCCCATGGGCACGTCTTCGGCCACCCGGCGCAGCATGGCACGGGCCGAACGCGAATTGCCGACACCGATCGTGTCGCCCAGGCTGACCTCGTAGCAGCCCATCCCCATCAACTCGGCCGCCACATTCGCCACCTTGCCGGGGTCGATGGCCCCTTCATAGGGGCAGCCCAGCACGCAGGAGACATAGCCGCGCACCCGCACCCCCGCCGCGCGGGCCTGATCAACCACAGGACGGAAGCGGTCCAGGCTTTCGGCGATGGAACAGTTGATATTCTTCTGGCTGAACGCCTCCGACGCGGCACCAAACACCGCCACCTCCGTCACACCAACGGCAAGGGCTGCCTCCAGCCCCTTTTCATTGGGGACCAGCACAGGATAGGCGACACCGGCCTTGCGGGTGATGGCCCGCATCACATCGGCACTGTCGGCCATCTGCGGCACCCATTTCGGGCTGACAAACGCCCCGGCTTCGACCACGGAAAGGCCCGTGTCGGACAGCCGGTTCACCAGTTCCACCTTGGTCGCCAGCGGCACCAGGGTCTTTTCATTCTGCAGCCCGTCGCGCGGGCCGACCTCCACCAGACGGATGTCATGCATGGTCAGTTCCATTCGGACGGGATGTGAAAAGGTAGGGTCACGTCGCCTTGGCAACGGGCAATGTCGACCCGTTGCCGCCACCATGTGGCGCCAGCTGCGCGTTGATCCGCGGCATCAACGCTTGAAACTGGGAGGTCAGCCCGATGCACACATGATAGGGCTGTGTCGCCAGCGAACTGGGAAGATCGACCAGCCGGTCCCGGAATTCCGGGTCCTGCATGCGGTGGCGCAGACTGACGGCATTGTCGACAATCGCGTCGACCCGGCCATTGGCGACAAGGCGCATGGCTCCTGCCAGATCGGACGTCCATTGGATGTCGAGCCCCAGCGGCCGCAGATTCGCCTCTGCCCAGCCCGACCCCAGATAATGCGCTAGCCGGAAGGGACGCAGTCCCTCCAGCGCACGCACCTGACGCAGTTCGCCCAGACGCGGCCCATCGCCGGCCGCGACGATGCACATCGGAAATTCGAACAGCGGCCGCGCGCTGGCCAGGACATAGGAAAGCCGTTCCGGGGTTGGAACGGTCACGAACCCATCCGCCTCTCCGCTGCGCACCATCGCCTGGGCGCGGGCCCACGGAAAGGCGTGATGCTCCACCTCCACACCCAACCGGTCGTGAAGCAGGGATTGGACGGCATCCACAAACAGCCCCCGCACCTGCCCCTGCGCATCGACCTGAGAGAAGGGTGCAAAGTCGCCGAAATAGACCATGCGGAAGGTTACAGGCCGGGCTAGCGCCGGACGCCCCAACAGCGCCCCGGCGACGGTCAGTCCCCCCAGGAAATTCCTGCGAGAGAACATGGCGATGCCTCACCGTTCCCGACTTGGACATAAACATTAACCTAATTATGGGGCAGGCGGAACCAAGGAAGATACTAGAATGGTTAAATTTCCGAGTGAATTTGGTGGAAGAACGGTTCAGTCCGCCTCAAATCCCACCAGTTCCACCCCTTCGCTGACTTGATCGCCAACCTGGAAACGCAGGCCGGTGACAGTGCCATCGGCCGGTGCCTTCAGCGTGTGCTCCATCTTCATGGCTTCCAGCACGATGACGGGCTGGCCCTTGGTCACCGACGCCCCTTCCTCCACCAGCAGGGCGATGACCTTGCCGGGCATCGGGGCCGTCAGGCGGCTGTGACCGTGATGCTCCCCATGGCTGCCGGCATGCGGATCCACCAGCGACAGCGTGTAGGTACCACCGGCATGGAACAGGGTGACATTCCCGCCCCAACGGACCCAGCGGGCCGACAGACGCTGCCCGTCCAGCACGGCGGTCAGGGTACCATCTGCGGACAGAGTGCCGCCGGCCTGTACCACCCGGCCCGCCGCCTGGATGGCAAAGCCCGTCCGCTGCCAGGTCACATCGACCTTATGCCCGCTTTCCTCCCCCGGCACCGCCCATTCCATGCGGTCGACCGAAGGCAGATTCAAAAGGAAGCCGCCGACCGCATCCCAAGGGTCGGTTCTCGCCCCACGCCGGGACAGGACCAGCCCCAGGCTGAACAGGGCCAGGATCTCCGCCGACGGCGCGGCGGGGCCCGGCAGCAGGTCCGCCTCATACCGATCGATGAAGCGCGTGTCCAGGTCGGCGGCCAGGAAGCCCAGATGGGCAGCCACGGCCGACAGGAACGGCACATTGGCGTTCAGCCCGGCCACTTCCGTTTCCGCCAGGGCCTTTTCCAGCCGGCGGACGGCGCTGGGCCGGTCCTTGTCCCAGACGATCAGCTTGGCGATCATCGGGTCATAGAAGATGGAGATGGCGTCACCGGACCGCACACCGGTATCGACGCGCACATGCTCCCCCTGTTCGGGAAAGCGCAGATGCGCCAGTGTGCCCGTCTGCGGCAGGAAGCCCTTGGCCGGGTCTTCGGCGTAAAGCCGCACCTCGATGGCGTGGCCGTTGATGGTCAGTTGCTCCTGACTCAGCGGCAGGGGCTCGCCCGCCGCCACCCGCAACTGCCATTCGACCAGATCCTGGCCCGTGATCTTCTCCGTCACGGGATGTTCCACCTGCAAACGGGTGTTCATCTCCATGAAATAGAAGGAACCATCGGTATCCAGCAGGAATTCCACAGTACCAGCGCCGACATAGCCGATGGCCTTGGCGGCCGCCACGGCGGCCTGTCCCATGCGGGCCCGGACCGCCGGGTCCATGCCGGGGGCCGGGGCCTCCTCCACCACCTTCTGATGGCGGCGCTGGATGGAACAGTCACGCTCGAACAGATAGACGCAATCGCCATGTCTGTCGGCGAAGACCTGGATCTCCACATGCCGCGGCCGGGCCAGATATTTCTCGATCAGCACACGGTCATCGCCGAAGGCGGCCTTCGCTTCGCGCTTGGCCGATGCCAGGGCGGCGGGGAATTCTTCCGCCCGATCGGCCACCTTCATGCCCTTGCCGCCGCCGCCGGCCGACGCCTTGATCAGCACGGGGAAGCCGATACGCGCGGCTTCCGCTGCCAGCAGCGCGTCGTCCTGATCCTCACCATGATAGCCGGGAACCAAGGGCACGCCGGCCTTTTCCATAAGGGCCTTGGCTTCGGACTTGCCGCCCATGGCGCGGATGGCGCTGGCCGGCGGGCCGATGAAGACCAGCCCCGCCGCCGCCACGGCATCGGCGAAATTGGCATTCTCTGACAGAAAGCCATAGCCGGGATGGATGGCATCCGCCCCCGTCGCCTTGGCGGCTGCGATGATGCGGTCGATGATCAGATAGCTTTCGCGCGCCGGGGCCGGACCGATATGGACCGCCTGGTCGGCCGACGCGACATGCAGGGCATTTGCGTCGGCATCCGAATAAACGGCGACAGTGCCCAGGCCCATCCGGCGGGCGGTGCGCATGACACGGCAAGCGATTTCGCCGCGATTGGCGATGAGGACTTTCGAAATCCGGCTCATTTCACCCATCCCGGTTGACGCTTGTCGAAGAAACTGGACAGGCCTTCGCGGCCTTCGGCGCCCGAACGGGCATCGGCGATGCGGCCGGCCGTATCGGCCACCATGGCGTCGGTCACGGGGCCGTCGACGGCGCGGATCAGATCCTTGGCCGCCGCCAGGGCCAGCGGTCCACCGGCCAGCAGATTGTCGATATGGCGCTCTGCCGCGGCGTCCAGCCCGTCCAGCCCCACCACCTCATGCACCAGACCCAGGCGATGCGCTTCCGCCACGCCGAACCGTTCCGCCGTCAGGAAATAGCGGCGGCAGGCCCGCGCCCCCATGGCGGCCACCACATAGGGGCCGATGGTGGCGGGGATCAGGCCCAGCCGCACTTCTGTCAGGGCGAACTGCACGGGATCGGCGGCTATTGCGATATCGCAAGCCGCCACCAGCCCCACCGCCCCCGCGAAGCAATGGCCGTGGATGACAGCCAGGGTCGGCTTGGGGCATTCGTTCAAGGTGCGCAGCATGGTCGCCAGATCGACAGCGTCGGCGAAATTCTCCTCCCGGCTATAGCCGGCCATGCGGCGCATCCAGTTCAGATCGCCGCCAGCAGAGAAACTCTTGCCATTGCCGCGCAGGACGATGACGCGCACGGCCGGATCATGGCCCAGCCGGCGGAAGATGCCCGTCAGCTCGGCAATGACCAGATCATTGAAGGCATTGTGGATTTCGGGGCGGTTCAGGGTGACGGTCGCCACCCCGCGCGCGTCGATGGCGGTCAGGATATCGTGCATTTCCATCCCCCTCACATCCGGAACACGCCGAACTTCGCCGGCCCAATGGGCGCGTTCAGCGCCGCCGACAGCGACAGGCCCAGCACATTGCGCGTATCCGCCGGGTCGATGACCCCGTCATCCCACAGCCGGGCCGACGCGTAATAGGGATGGCCCTGCTTCTCATACTGCTCCCGGATGGGCGCCTTGAAGGCGGCCTCCTCCTCGGCACTCCATTCCTTGCCCGCCGCTTCCATCCCGTCGCGGCGCACAGTGGCCAGCACGGTGGCCGCCTGTTCCCCGCCCATGACGGAGATGCGGGCGTTGGGCCACATATAAAGGAAGCGGGGGGCATAGGCGCGGCCGCACATGCCGTAATTGCCGGCCCCGAACGACCCGCCGATGATCAGGGTGATCTTCGGCACATTGGCGCAGGCCACCGCCGTCACCAGCTTGGCCCCATCCTTGGCGATGCCGGCATTCTCGTATTTGCGGCCCACCATGAAGCCCGTGATGTTCTGCAAGAACAGCAGCGGGATCTTGCGCTGGCAGCACAGTTCGATGAAATGCGCGCCCTTCACCGCGCTCTCGCTGAACAGGATGCCGTTATTGGCGATGATGCCGACGGGCATGCCCCACAGCCGGGCAAAGCCGCAGACCAGCGTCGTACCGTAATTGGCCTTGAACTCGTCCAGTTCCGACCCGTCAACGATGCGGGCGATGATCTCCCGCACGTCATAGGGTTTGCGCGTGTCGGTTGGGATGATGCCGTAGATATCGTCGGCGCTGTAGAGCGGGTCGCGGACGGGCTTGATATCCACATCCGGCTTCTTGGTCCGGTTCAGGTTGGCGACGATACGCCGGGCGATGCCCAGGGCATGGCCGTCATCCTGGGCCAGATGGTCGGCCACGCCGGAGATGCGCGTATGCACATCGCCGCCGCCCAGATCCTCCGCCGACACGATCTCCCCCGTCGCGGCCTTCACCAGTGGCGGGCCACCCAGGAAGATGGTGCCCTGGTTCTTGACGATGATGCTTTCATCCGCCATGGCCGGCACATAGGCGCCGCCCGCCGTGCAGGAGCCCATGACCAAGGCGATCTGCGGAATGCCCGCCGCCGACATGGTGGCCTGATTATAGAAGATGCGGCCGAAATGATCGCGGTCGGGAAAGACCTCGTCCTGGTTGGGCAGGTTGGCCCCGCCGCTATCGACCAGATAGACGCAAGGCAGGTTGTTCTCCCGCGCGATATCCTGGGCGCGCAGGTGCTTCTTGACGGTCAGCGGGTAATAGGTGCCGCCCTTCACCGTCGCGTCATTGGCGACAACGACGCATTCCTGACCGCTGACCCGGCCGATACCGGTGATGATGCCGGCGGCCGGCACATCATCACCATAGACCTCGTGCGCGGCCAGCTGGCTGAATTCCAGAAACGGCGTGCCGGGGTCCAGCAGGCTGCGCACCCGTTCACGCGGGGCCAGCTTGCCGCGCGCCAGATGCCTGGCCATGGATTTTTCACCGCCGCCCTGGGCGATGCGGCCGATGGTGGCGCGCAGATCATCGACCTGCGCGCGCATAGACGCCGCATTCTCGGCGAAGGCCGGGCTGCGCGTGTCGATCTGGGTGGTAAGGACGGTCATGGACGGCCTCGCGTCATGGGGACCGACTGGGCGGCTGACCCAACTTGATCCCAAGCTGAACATTGCCTCCCCCGCGAAAGCGGGGGTCCAGGGGCCGTGGAGAACGACGCTTCGGTGCCCTTGGCCCCTGGATCCCCGCTTTCGCGGGGAAGTCAGGTGGTGCAGCCGAAATCCCCAGCGCTTACGCCGTTTCTTTGAACAGCTCGCGCCCGATCAGCATGCGGCGGATCTCGCTGGTGCCGGCGCCAATCTCATACAGCTTGGCATCACGCAGCAGGCGGCCCGTGGCATAATCATTGATATAGCCGTTGCCACCCAGGATCTGGATGGCGTCCAGGGCCAGCTGCGTCGCCTTCTCCGCCGCCAGCAGGATGGCGCCCGCGGCATCCTTGCGGGTGATGCGCTTGGCATCCGCCGCGCGCCCCACGGCATAGACATAGGCGCGGCAGGAGTTGAGGGCGACATACATGTCTGCCACCTTGCCCTGGATCAGCTGGAACTCGCCGATCGCCTGGCCGAACTGCTTACGCTCATGGATATAGGGCACGACGATATCCATGGCCGCCTGCATGATGCCCAGCGGACCGGCCGCCAGCACGGCGCGTTCATAATCCAGGCCGGACATCAGCACGCGCACGCCGCCATTCAACTGGCCCAGCACATTCTCTTCGGGGATTTCGCAATCCTCGAACACCAGCTCGCCCGTGTGGCTGCCGCGCATGCCCAGCTTGTCCAGCTTCTGCGCGCAGCTGAAGCCCTTGAAGCCCTTCTCCACCAGGAAGGCGGTGATGCCGCGCGGGCCGGCATCCGGCTCCGTCTTGGCATAGACGACCAGCACGTCGGCGTCGGGGCCGTTGGTGATCCACATCTTCGTGCCGTTCAGCACATAGCGATCACCCTTCTTGTCGGCACGCAGGCGCATGGACACCACGTCGGACCCCGCCCCCGGCTCGCTCATCGCCAAGGCGCCGACGAAATCGCCGCTGATCAGCTTGGGCAGATAGCGGCCCTTCTGATCATCATTGCCATTCAGGCGGATCTGGTTGACGCAGAGATTGGAATGGGCGCCGTAGGACAGGCCGACGGAAGCGGACGCGCGAGAGATTTCCTCCATCGCCACCATGTGCTCGACATAGCCCATGCCGGCGCCGCCAAACTCCTCCCCCACTGTGACACCCAGCACGCCCAGGTCACCCATCTTCTTCCACAGATCCATGGGGAACTGGTCGGTGCGGTCAATCTCCGCCGCGCGCGGCGCAATCTCGTCGGCGGCGAAGGCCGAGACGGCATCGCGCAGCGCGTCCGCCGTCTCGCCAAGGCCGAAATCGAACATGGGCAGGCTGTTGCGCAGCATGGGTGTTCCCTCCAAGGATCTTATAGAAACGGTCATACGTTTTTTTATTGGGCGTTTCAACCAGGAATTCCGGGGGTTCCGACCTTCGACGCATGCGCGAATTCCTGTTGACGTGGCCGCCGCCCCGCCCCAGCTTGCGCCATTCGATTCTGTCTAGGAAGAGAGGCCATCGATGGCCCGTACCGCCGGCAGCCATGGGCCGAAAACCATGGAAGCGATCCGCAAGGCGGCGCTGACCCTGATCTTCCGCAAAGGATACGAGGCGATCACGCTGCGCCAGTTGGCCGATGCCGTCGGCATCCAGCCAGGGTCGCTCTACAACCATGTCCGCAACAAGCAGGACATTCTTTTCGACCTGGTCCATGACCATATGACCACCCTGCTGGGAGAGGTGGAACATGCGGTGCCCGCAGACGGGACGCCGCTGGCACAGCTGGAAGCCTTCATCGCCTTCCATGTGAGCTATCATATCACCCGGCGGGAACAGGTCTTCATCGCCAATTCGGAATTGCGCAGCCTGGAAGCCCCCAATCATGCGGTGGTTGTGGGCCTGCGCAAACGTTATGAAGGCATCCTGATCGATATCCTGCGCCGGGGTGGAGAGGACGGATCCTTGCGTGTGGACGAACCCACCATCGCCGCCTATGCCATCCTGTCCATGCTGACGGGCATCTGCTCCTGGTACCAGCCGTCGGGCCGCAAATCGGCCGAACAGCTGGTGGCCCTGCACCGCGACCTGATCCTGCGCGGTATTGCCCTGTCATAATAAGAAAGGCGGCGGGTCCGGTGGACCCGCCGCCATCTTGATCGTCCAGTCCAGGACGATCAGAACTTGACCGAAGCGGACAGGAAGAACCGCTGCCCCAACGCGTCATAAGTGTTGGAGAAGGTGTTCTGCTGCGACCCGATCATGGTGTCGGGCAGCATCGGCGGCTGCTTATCGAACAGGTTGGTCACACCGGCCGACAGGGTGACACCATCCGTAATCTGATACGCACCGGACAGGTCGAACAGGTTATAGGAACCGACCTTCGGATAGACCAGGGTGGCTGGATCCGTGCCGAACAGAATGGCATCGTTCTTCCACGACCCGATATAGTTCCATTGCAGGGATGCCGTCAGCGGACCGCTTTGATAGGTGAGGGTCGTGGTGGCCTTCCACTTGGTGAACGGGTCGCCAGCGGTGCCGCCACAGATATTCTGACCACCATAGCCGGCGCAGTGATAGATCGTGCCACCGACGGCGGGCTGGACATCGAACTTGTCCCGATAGGCAATGTCGGTCTTCACCCGGAACTGACCGTCCCCGTCGATGGTCAGGCTTTCCGGCAGGTCCTGCTTCCACATCAGGCCGATATCGATACCGGATGCCTTCACGCCTGCATTATTGACCGTCGGCACCTGTACAATGGCAAGATAGCCCTCGCCCGTGCGGGTAATGGCCTTGCAGGTGGCACTGGACAGGTTCTTGTTCAGGAAACAGTCGCGGACGATACCGGCAGCACCGCCGCCAAAGCCGCCCAAGGCGTGATCCAGCTTGATCTGCCACCAGTCGACCGTGGCTTGGAATTCCGGCAGGAAGGTCGGTGTCAGCACGGTACCCACGGTCCAGGTCTTGGCCACCTCCTCCCGCAGGTCGAAGCCGGCGACAGCACCACCAGTGGTCAGGCTCTGGAACTGCGTCGGGCGGGCGGAGTTGAAGGCCGCCGTGCCGACGGCGCTGGCCGGGACACCCTGCTGAATACAGAAGGCGCGGTCAGCCGCACTGACGGTGGTGCTGAGGCACGGATCGACTGTGGCATTCAAGGTCGGGAAGCCGACAGCACCGCCCTGGTAAAGTTCCAGGACGTTCGGCGCGCGGATGGCCGACTGGAACTGACCACGGAAGCCAACATCCTTGACCACCGACCATTCAACGCCGGCCTTCCAGGTGTGGACGGAACCGACAGAGCTGTAATCTGAATAACGGACGGCGGCTTCAGCCGACAGGTTCTCAAAGAAGGGCTGATCAGCCACCAGCGGGATGTAGGTTTCGGCGAACCCTTCCCAGACGTCGAACTGACCGGACGACGACAGGGCCGGGTTGAAGCCCAGGATGTCGCCCGTGCGGATGCTGTCATCCACGCGGTCGAAATACTTGTTCTTGCGCCATTCACCACCGAAGGCGACACCGACATCACCGGCCGGCAGTTCAAACAGGTTGCCGGTGACGGAACCGTTCCACACCTGCTGTTCGAATTCCTGGGCGCGGTTGGTGTCGGTGCGGATGTATTTGGCGGCAGCTTCGCTGATACGGCCAGGCCCGAAAATATCGATCGGCACGCAGCCCTGGGCGCGGGCCGTGGCATCCACGCAGATGGCGTTGCCGGACGCATCCTTGGTGGCGTTCAACGCCTGACGCAGGCGGGCTGAGGACACGTCGTTGCGCACGATCACGTCACGCGACACGCGGCCGAAGGTGAAATAGGTGTCGTAGCTGAAGCCGGCAAACAGATCGCCCTTCACGCCGGTCGTGGTGTTGAAGGCGTTCTGATTATTGTCCTGCTGACGTGCGCCCAGTTCAGTCATACGGCGGGACAGGGCATTGGCCGTGGTGATGGAGGCATAATCGGCGGCGGTGAAGCCGGCGGGCGCCACAAAGGTCGGGTCGGCCGACGCCGGGTACAGGGCGCGCAACTGGGCGACCGTTTCGGCTGTCAGCAGCGGGTTGGTCAGGTTGATGCGGATCGGCGGCACGCCCGGCCGCGGCTGCGGGATCACGGCGGGCGTCTCGGCCAGCTGCAACGGTACGCGGTTGGTCACGAAGTTGGCTTCTTCATAGACCTTGAAATGCTCGTTGAACTCGTGATTTCCCAACGCGAACAGCGACAGACGCTCCTGCGGGACGCGCAGATAGTTCACGGGCGAGAAATTGTACAGGTCGCCGGCGCTGCTGGTCGTGCGGGTGCTGTTGAACGGCCGCGGCTTGCCATTGGCATCCCAGGTCAGGACCGTAGTGCCCTTGGCCAGACGACCGGACGGAGAGGTGGTCGAACCTGAATAAAGGATGGTCGGCACGCCATTGACCACGCCTTCGGTAATGGCCTGCTTGGAATAGTCACGGTCACCGGCCATCACCTCGTCGCGCTTGTTATATTCCGCGAACAGGGTCAGGTTCGACTTGCCGTCTTCGGAACCGGTGCCGATGGTCAGGTTGACATTGCGCTCCTTGCCGTCACCTTCCTTGGTCACGGCAAAACGGGTGGAGGCCTGGGCGCCACGGAAGGTGTCTTCCAGGATGAAGTTGACGACACCCGAAATGGCATCGGAGCCATAGACCGCGGATGCGCCACCCGTCAGCACCTGCACCTGCTTGACCAGGGCCGCCGGAATATTGTTCAGGTCGACGGTACCGGCGCCATTGGTCGGAATATAGCGACGGCCATTCACCAAGACCAGGGTACGCTGGGGACCAATGCCGCGCAGATCGACCGTGGCCGATCCGTTGCCGCCATTGTTGGAGGACGAACCCAACGCCGGAACAATCTGCGGCAGTTCATTCATTACGCTGTCGACAGTGGCGGCGCCGGCCTGCTCGAAGGAGGCGGCGTCAACAACCGTCACGGGGCTGGAACTGGTCAGTTCCGGACGCGCGATGCGTGAGCCCGTGACGACGATCTCGTCGAGCTGCAGCTCCTGCGCCATGGCGGTTCCGCTCATGACCATCGCTGCCCCCAACAGCAAGGCGGTACGCAACCCATTGATGTTATTGTTAAGTCCGATATTCATCTTAGCCTCTTCTCTGCTCCCTGTTCTGTCACCGCCGAAGCGTGCGGTGTGCGGAGACGCAAATAGAGGCACCACCCAAAGTCAATATTCAAATATTATGAATATAGCAGGTCCATTTCATAGAGTAGAGCGCTATTTTTACAATTATATTTGCAAATTTACAATCATCTATATCTGATAAATTTCAAAACTCTGAAGAAAAAATGGCGGGCTCCGAGAAGCCCGCCATAGTGATGAAGCAGAGATGATGCTTCGGATCAGAACTTGACCGAAGCGGACATGAAGAACCGCTGCCCCAACGCGTCATAGGTGTTGGTGAAGCTGTTCTGCTGCGACCCGATCATGGTGTCGGGCAGCATCGGCGGCTGCTTGTCGAACAGGTTGGTCACGCCAGCCGACACCGTCACGCCTTCGACCACCTGATACGATCCGGACAGGTCGAACAGATTGTACGAACCGACCTTCGGATAGACCAGCGTTGCCGGGTCCGTGCCGAACAGAATGGCGTCGTTCTTCCACGAGCCGATGTAGTTCCACTGCAGGCTGGCCGTGATCGGGCCGCTCTGATAGGTGAAGGTGGTGGTGGCCTTCCACGTCGGGATCGGTTCACCGCAGATGTTCTGACCGCCGTACCCGGCGCACTTGTAGATCGTACCGTTCACAGCCGGCTGAACGTCGAACTTGTCGCGATAGGACAGGTCGCTCTTGATACGGAACTGGCCGTCACCATCGATGGTTAGGCTCTCTGGCAGATCCTGGCGCCAGGTGAAGCCAACGTCGACACCGGACGTCTTCAGGCCTGCATTGTTGACCGTCGGCACCTGGACAACAGCCAGATAGCCGTCGGCCGTGCGGGTGATGGCCTTGCAGGTGGAGCTCTGCAGGTTCTTGTTGGCAAAGCAATCCTTCACCACACCGGCCGCACCGCCGCCGAAGCCACCGATGGCGTCATCCAGCTTGATCTGCCACCAATCAACCGTGGCCGTCAGTTCCGGCAGGAACGACGGGGTCAGAACCGCGCCGATCGTCCAGGTGTGCGACTGTTCTTCCGTCAACTCGAAGCCGGCAACCGCGGAACCCTGGCTCAACTGCTGGAACTGAGTCGGGCGGGCGGAGTTGAAGGCAGCGGTCCCGGCGACGGCCGTCGGCACGCCCTGGCTGACGCAGAACGTCTTGTCATAGCCGGCAGCGGTGGACAGCAGGCAGGGATCGACCGTGGAATTCAGGGTCGGGAAGCCAACCTGACCGCCCTGGTACAGTTCCAGGACGTTCGGCGCGCGGATGGCCGACTGGAACTGGCCGCGGAAGCCGACATCCTTGATCGGCGACCATTCCAGGCCAGCCTTCCAGGTCTCGACCGAACCAACGGAGCTGTAGTCGGAATAACGGATGGCGCCTTCGGCCGACAGGTTCTCGAAGAAGGGCTGGTCGGTAACCAGGGGCACATAGATTTCGGCGAAGCCTTCCCAGACGTCGAACTGACCGGACGATGACAGGGCCGGGTTGAAGCCCAGGATGTCGCCCGTGCGGATGCTGTCATCCACGCGGTCGAAATACTTGTTCTTGCGCCATTCGCCACCGAAGGCGACACCGACATCGCCTGCCGGCAGTTCAAACAGGTTGCCGGTGACGGAACCGTTCCACACCTGCTGTTCGAATTCCTGGGCGCGGTTGGTGTCGGTGCGGATGTATTTGGCGGCAGCTTCGCTGATGCGGCCGGGACCGAAAATGTCGATCGGCACGCAGCCCTGGGCGCGGGCCGTGGCATCCACGCAGATGGCGTTGCCGGCGGCATCCTTGGTGGCGTTCAGCGCATGGCGCAGACGGGTCGAGGACACGTCGTTGCGCACGATCACGTCACGCGACACGCGGCCGAAGGTGAAATAGGTATCGTAGCTGAAGCCCGCAAACAGGTCGCCCTTCACGCCGGTCGTGGTGTTGAAGGCGTTCTGATTGTTGTCCTGCTGGCGCGCACCCAGTTCCGTCATACGGCGGGACAGGGCATTGGCCGTGGTGATGGAGGCATAATCGGCGGCGGTGAAGCCGGCCGGCGCCACAAAGGTCGGGTCGGCCGACGCCGGGTACAGGGCGCGCAACTGGGCGACCGTCTGCGCCGTCAGCAGCGGGTTGGTCAGGTTGATGCGGATCGGCGGCACGCCCGGACGCGGCTGCGGAATGACGGCGGGCGTCTCGGCCAGCTGCAACGGTACGCGGTTGGTCACGAAGTTGGCTTCCTCATAGACCTTGAAATGCTCGTTGAACTCGTGGTTGCCCAGTGCGAACAGCGACAAACGCTCCTGCGGGACGCGCAGATAGTTCACGGGCGAGAAATTGTACAGGTCGCCGGCGCTGCTGGTCGTGCGGGTGCTGTTGAACGGCCGCGGCACGCCGTTGGCATCCCAGGTCAGCACCGTGGTGCCCTTGGCCAGACGGCCGCCGGGAGCGGTGGAGGAACCGCTATACAGGATGGTCGGCACGCCATTAACGACGCCTTCGGTAATGGCCTGCTTGGAATAGTCGCGGTCACCGGCCATCACCTCGTCGCGCTTGTTATATTCCGCGAACAGGGTCAGGTTCGACTTGCCGTCCTCGGAGCCGGTGCCGATGGTCAGGTTGACGTTGCGCTCCTTGCCGTCGCCTTCCTTGGTCACGCCAAAGCGGGTGGAAGCCTGGGCCCCGCGGAAGCTGTCTTCCAGGATGAAGTTGACGACGCCGGCGATGGCATCCGACCCATAGACGGCGGATGCGCCACCCGTCAGCACCTGCACCTGCTTGATCAAGGACGCGGGAACGTTGTTCAGGTCAACGGTACCGGTGCCGTTGGTCGGGATATAACGGCGGCCATTCACCAGCACCAGGGTGCGGGCGGCGCCGATACCGCGCAGGTCGACCGTGGCCGATCCGTTGCCACCATTGTTGGAGAAGGCGCCCAGCGCCGGGATGATCTGCGGCAGTTCGTTCAGAACGCTGTCGACGGTGGCGGCGCCGGCCTGCTCGAAGGAGGCGGCGTCAACAACCGTCACGGGGCTGGAACTGGTCAGTTCCGGACGCGCGATGCGCGAGCCCGTGACGACGATTTCCTCAAGCTGCAGTTCCTGCGCGCCGACGGCCCCGACCGCGGCGAGAGTGATGGCAGCACCTAGCAGCAGATTGCGCTGCAAGCGACGCGAAGCAGGTCCCTGACGATTAGCCATTTTTGTCTCTCTCCAGATTGCTGACCTTGGCCGTTCTATACCTATCGGCCTAGACTCAATGGGGATGAGAAAATGACGCGTCCTGGCGACAGTGCAACGGAACACCATCCGTTAAAGAAAATTTGACACATTCTGTGACATGCGGGCCACAAGGGCAGACGCAATGGGCACCATCACTTAACCTTATGAATTGCAAGATAAAATTATTGAACGCCAGATGACAGAATTCGACAACTTCATCTGGAAAACACATCAAAATAGTCCGGACTTATTCTAATTGGCTCCAACTTTGTAACAAACCGCACCAAACGCCCGTTACTAAGGATAATCTCGCCAGATCAGGACATATACCTTTCGGAATATTGCCTGCACAAGCCGCAGACCGGCTCGATCCGGGACTCGTGGGTAACAATTCATCGCGCCCAGACGGGCGAATGAACCTGCAGCACCGGGAATCGCCCGGGCCGGCCTGCCGGTCACGGAACGATGGGCATTTCCAACAATATTAACGCGATAAAGGTTAACACTCGCGTCGGTGCAACGGCGGTGGGTCCGGCTCCACGCCCGTGTCATCGGCTCATGAAATGCGCGCCATGGTACGCGTCAGCCAGGCCGCTGCATCTGCCTTCTTGAACAGGACATCGGCCCCTGATCAATGCAGATCTGGATGAGGCGCCACCGGCAGATGCGCCTTCAGCATGTCGTCGGCAGGCTGGATCAGAGATGGAAGCGGCCCGGATGGATGGATGCCGGGTCCAGGCCCAAAGCAACCAGCCTTTCCGGGACACTTTCGCCCCGGATCAGCGCCGCCGCCAGCATTGCCACGGCCATCGATGTCTGGATGCCATTACCGCCAAGGGCCGTCAGCCAGAAGAATCCTGTCCTGTTCTGATCGAACCCGATGACAGGGGATCCATCGGCGACAAAGCTGCGCAGCCCAGCCCAGCTGCGCCCGCGGTGGTCATCCGCAATGTCGCAGGCTGCCTGGACCCGGTCGATGCCGACCGCAATGTCCGTCTTCTCCGGCCGGGCATCGCCGGGCACGGATGGCGTTTCGTCTGCCGGGGACAGCAATAGCTTGCCGGCTTCGGGCCTTACATAGAACTGTTCATCCACATCAACCAGGAACGGCAGATGCATCACATCGATCCCGGCAGGCGGATCGACCAGGATGGATGTCCGTCGGCTCGGCACCAGCCCAACGGGGCGAACGCCCGCCATTCCGGCAACCTGATCGGCCCAGGCGCCCGCAGCGTTGACCAGAACGCCCGCACGCCAGGTCCCGGCCTTGCTTTCAACGCGCCAGCCCAGACCATCATGATCAATGGCGGTGACAGCGGCACTGGTAACGATTTCCGCCCCTTTCGCGCGCGCGCCGCCCAGGAAGCCCTCCATCAGCAAGTCGACATCAATGTCGCAGGCACCCGGTTCCAGCACACCCGCAGCCGCGTACCCTTCGCGCAGAATCGGCGCCAGCGTCCGGCATTCGGCACCGGTCAGCGGGTTCACGCTGGGCACCTCGGCCTGAAGTTCCATCAGCACGCGTGTGAACCGGTCCATCTGGTCCGCCCGTGCGACATGCAGCGCGCCGCGTGGACGCAGCAGCGGGCGATCGGCAAACCCCTCTGGCGGATGGCGAAGAAAGGGACCCGTGGCCCGGGTCAGTGCCCGGATGGCACTGTTCCCGCAGGTTTCGGAATAAAGGGCGGCGGATCGGCCGATAGCATGCGATCCGCATTGGCTTTCCGCTTCCAGCAGAACCACGGACCGTCCCGGCGCCAGCGCATAAGCCAGGGCCTGACCGGCGATGCCGCCGCCGATGATCACCACATCCGTCATGCCCATGGCCCGGTCCTTTCACGACATCTCCTGTGCATGATCGGTGACCCGGGCCTTTCAGGGCAAGTATTGCTTATTTCGGTGCCATGCGGATGGCACCATCCAGACGGATCGTCTCGCCATTGATCATGCTGTTGGCAATGATATGCATTGCCAAGCTGGCATATTCGTCCGGCCGGCCCAGGCGGGAGGGAAACGGTACCTGCCTGCCCAGGCTGTCCTGGGCGTCCTGCGGAAGGCCCAGCATCATCGGCGTCAGGAAGATACCGGGGGCGATGGTGACGACACGGATACCGCTGCGGGCCAGTTCGCGGGCCGCCGGCATGGTCAGCGCATGCACCCCGCCTTTGGAGGCGGCATAGGCGGCCTGACCGATCTGTCCTTCGAAGGCGGCAACAGAGGCCGTGTTGATGATGACCCCGCGCTCACCATCCGCCGTAACCGGGTCCAGGCCGGCCATTCCGGTGGCGGCGAGGCGCATCATGTTGAAGGTCCCGATCAGGTTGACTTCGATCACCTTGCGGAACAGGTTCAGATCATGGGGGCCATCCCGGCCCAGAATCTTGGCCGGCGGGGCGATGCCGGCGCAGTTGACCGCGATGCGGGCCGGTCCGTGGGTCACGGCGGCTTCCGCAATGGCGGCCTGGGCACTGTCGGCGCTGGTCACATCGCACTGGACGGCAATGCCACCGATCTCCTTGGCGACCGCCTTGGCGGCGTCCAGGTTGATATCAAGCAGGGCCACCTTGGCCCCCTGTGCCGCCAGCGCCTGCGCCGTGGCGGCACCCAGACCGGAACCACCGCCGGACACGATGGCCGCAACACCTTGCACGTTCATTGCTACGCTCCCTCTCTTTGTTACTTGCTTGCCGGCATTCGCCGGTGTTCGGGCGGATGCTTTTCACGCCGAAAGTGCGACCGCACAATCGACCAGTGCAACGGCGGGATCGGCCACGCGCGACTGATCAAGCACCCATTCTTCCTGCAACAGCTTGCGCGCCTGCATGAAGTCCCTGGGCTGGTTGATAGCGTCAATCGCGACGAACCGTCCATCCCGCAGATAGACGACAGAGAATTTGCGGTCGGCCGTGTCACCACGCACAACCGCCTGATCCGTGGGCCGCGACAGCCCGGCGATCTGCAGCTTCAAGTCATACTGGTCCGACCAGAACCAGGGAATTTCCGCATAGGGCCGGGGGACACCCAGCATGGCACGGGCCGCCGATTGGCCCTGGGAGATGGCGTTCTGTACCGACTCCAGGCGCAGGCGATATCCCAGCAGGGCATTGGGATGGTTGGTCACGTCACCGGCGGCAAAGATATCGGGGAGATTGGTGCGACCACAATCATCGACAATGATGCCATTGTCGCAGGCGATGCCGGCCGCACGGGCCAGGGCGTCATTGGGAAGCACGCCGATACCGACAACGATCACATCGGCCTCTACCAGGCGTCCATCCGTCAGGCGGATGCCGGTGGCGCGCGTCGTGCCCTCAATTCCCGCCACACCGGCCCCCAGGATCAGTTCCACCCCATGGGCACGGTGTTCGTCGGCATAGAAGGCGGACACCGGCGGGGCCGTGACACGGGCCATCACCCGGTCTGCCGCCTCCACCACCGTGACAGCCGCCCCCAGTTTGCGGGCGGATGACGCGACCTCCAGGCCGATATAGCCGGCACCAACGATGGCGACACGCCGATCGGGACCGACCACGTCGCGCAGCGCCGCGGCATCGGCCATGGTCCGCAGATAGTGGATGCCCGGCAGATCGCTGCCCGGAAGGGTCAGGCGGCGGACCACGGCACCGGTCGCGATCAGCAACTTGTGATAGGAAACCGGGTCGCCACCGGCCAGCACCACCTGGTGCGCCGCCGGCTCGATCCGCGCCACCGGGGTTTCAAGCCGGATGTCGATTCCCTTCTGGGTGTAGAATTCCGGTTTGCGCAGGAAGGCACGTTCCGGCGCCAGTTCACCTGAAAGAATGGCCTTGGAAAGCGGCGGCCGTTCATAAGGATGCCAGGGTTCGTCCCCCAGCATCAGAATCGGTTCCTGCCATCCTTCGGCCCGCAAGCTGACCGCCGCCTGGCAGCCCGCCTGCCCCGCCCCGATGATAACGATCGGCGCGGTCATCGCGTGGCCTCCGTCACGATGCTCCAAGACACACCGGCGTAAGGCCTGCGAGCTTTCTCGAACATGTTTGTTTTCCCCCCTCGTGTCCCTGTCCCGCTCCGGCGGGCATATATTATGCAGTTATGCTTAAATATATCAGAGGCGTCGATATCCCGTTTGGGGACAATGGTTCAGGGGCCAAAAAAAAGGGGCGGCCCCTGCGGACCGCCCCTTTTCATTCGATCACCCTGTGCTCACGCCCCGGGTGCGGCCTGACTGGCCCGGTCAGAATAGATGTAAAGCGGCTTGGCCCGCCCCTCGACCACTTCCTTATTGACCACAATCTCTTCCACACCGGACAGGCCCGGCAGGTCGTACATCGGGTCCAGCAGGATCGTTTCCATGATTGAACGAAGGCCGCGGGCACCGGTCTTCCGCTCGATCGCCTTGCGGGCGATGGAGCGCAGGGCCTCCTCATGCACCGTCAGCTTGACGTCTTCCATCTCGAACAGGCGCTGGTACTGCTTGACCAGTGCATTCTTCGGACGGGCCAGAATCTCGATCAGCGCGGCTTCGTCCAGGTCATGCAGCGTGGCCAGCACGGGCAGACGACCGACGAATTCCGGGATCAGACCAAACTTCAGCAGATCCTCCGGCTCGACCTCACGCAGCACGTCGCCCATGCGACGCTCGTCCGGGCCGCGGACATCGGCGCCGAAGCCGATGGACGTGCCCTTGCCGCGGGCGGCGATGATCTTTTCCAGACCCGCAAAGGCGCCACCGCAGATGAACAGGATGTTGGTCGTGTCCACCTGCAGGAATTCCTGCTGCGGATGCTTGCGACCACCCTGCGGCGGGACGGAGGCAACCGTGCCTTCCATGATCTTCAGCAGGGCCTGCTGCACACCTTCGCCCGACACGTCGCGCGTGATCGACGGATTGTCGGACTTGCGGCTGATCTTGTCGACCTCGTCGATATAGACGATGCCACGCTGTGCCCGCTCGACATTGTAATCCGCGGACTGCAGCAGCTTCAGGATGATGTTCTCGACATCCTCGCCCACGTAACCGGCCTCGGTCAGCGTGGTGGCGTCAGCCATCGTGAACGGTACGTCGATGATACGCGCCAGCGTCTGGGCCAGCAGCGTCTTGCCCGAACCCGTCGGACCGATCAGCAGGATGTTGGACTTGGCCAGTTCCACATCATTGTGCTTCGCCCCATGGGCCAGGCGTTTGTAATGATTGTGGACGGCCACGGAGAGCACGCGCTTCGCATGCTCCTGCCCGATGACATAATCATCCAGGACCGTGCTGATATCGCGCGGGGACGGCACACCGTCGCGGGACTTCACCAGCGTGGTCTTGTTCTCCTCGCGGATGATGTCCATGCACAGCTCGACGCATTCATCGCAGATGAACACGGTGGGGCCGGCAATGAGCTTGCGCACCTCGTGCTGGCTCTTTCCGCAGAAGGAGCAGTAGAGGGTATTCTTGCTGTCGCCGCCGGTCGACTTGGTCATATGGGCTCCGTACATCACCGGATGGCGGACGACCTGGGACCCGGCTGGCCCCTGACCGACACGCCCGACCATCCCTTGCGGGATGTCCTGCTTCAGGGGGCGCCCTTGCCTTCTCCGGTTCCCCATCCTTCCCACGGCGGGAGACGGAACCCCAGGGCTGACAGCGGACGCCCTCTTCACCTATTCAACAACACCAAAAGCGGCGGGATCAATATATACTTGTTCGCCACCGCCCCCGGATTACGCGGCCTGGGTGAGACCACCTGGCCGTTGGGCGAATACCTCGTCGATGATCCCGAAGGCCTTGGCCTCCTCTGGGCTCATGAACTTGTCGCGTTCCACAGCCTTTTCAATGACATCCAGGCTCTGGCCCGTGTGCTTCACGAAAATCTCGTTCAGCCGTTCGCGCAGGCGCAGGATTTCCTGGGCCTGGATCTCGATATCCGCCGCCTGACCCTGTGCACCGCCCGAAGGCTGGTGGATCATGATTCGGCTGTTGGGCAGCGAGAAGCGCTTGCCAGCCGACCCACCGGCCAGCAACAGCGCCCCCATGCTGGATGCCTGCCCCATGCAGATCGTCGCCACCGGGCAACGGATATATTGCATGGTGTCATAGATCGCCAACCCGGCCGTCACGTAACCGCCCGGCGAGTTGATGTAGAAGGAGATTTCCTTGGTCGGATTCTCCGCTTCCAGGAACAGAAGCTGCGCGCAGACCAAGCTGGCGACGGCGTCATTGACACCACCGACCAGGAAGATGATCCGTTCCTTCAGGAGGCGGGAGTAGATGTCGTATGCCCGTTCGCCCCGGTTGGTCTGTTCGACCACCATGGGAACCAGCGCGTTCATCTGCGGCTCGATCATGATCCCTGCTTCGCTCCTAACCGGCAGCCGCGGGGCCCTGGATTGGCCCCCGCGGTATTCTACTTACGGGACGTCCGTGGCGCCTCAGGCGGCCACTTCGTCCTCGTCCGGATCGCGCATCAGCTCTTCGACCGACACGGTCACCTCGTTCACCTTAACGGTTCCGAGGATGAAGTCGACAACCTTATCCTCGTAAATCGGCGCACGAAGGCTTTCGACCGCCTGCGGGTTCTTGCGGAAGAAGTCGAAAACCTGCTGTTCCTGGCCCGGATAGCGACGAACTTCGTCGATCATGGCCTTGTTCAGCTCGTCGCGGCTCACAGTGATATTGTTACGCCGACCGATTTCGGAAAGGAGCAAGCCCAGACGAACACGCCGGACAGCAATGTCCCGATATTCGGTCTTGAGCGCTTCCTCGTCCTTGCCTTCCTCTTCGGCGCCGCCATTGGCCAGTTCTTCCTGCAGGCGCTTCCAGATCTGCTCGAACTCGATCTCGACCATGCCGGCCGGAACCTCGAAGCTGTGCAGCTCGGCCAGCTTGTCCAGCAGGGCGCGCTTGGCGCGCAGGCGCGAGGTCGTGCCGTACTCGTCCGACATGCGCTCGGAAACGGCCTTCTTCAGGGCTTCCAGATCGTCAAAGCCGAAGGACTTGGCCAGATCGTCATTGATCTCGGCGTCCTTGCCGACGCGGATTTCCTTGACCTTCACCTCGAAGACGGCGGCCTTACCGGCCAGTTCGGCAGCGTGGTAGGCTTCCGGGAAGGTGACGTTTACGGTCACATCGCTGCCGGCCTTGGATCCTTCCAGCTGCTCCTCGAAGCCGGGGATGAAGGAACCGGAGCCCAGCTCCAGCTCGTAATCCTCACCCTTCATGCCCGGGCGCTTCTCGCCATCGACGGAGCCGTCAAAGTCGATCAGCAGGATGTCGCCGGTGACGGCAGCGCGGTCTTCCTCGACCTTCTCGGTCGTGCGGCGGCCCTTGGACAGGCGCGACAGGCTCTCGGTCACGGCATCGTCGGCAACGGCGGCCACCGGCTTCTCGATCTCGACGCCCGACAGGTCGGCCGGCTCGATCTCCGGCAGGATCTCGACCTGCACCGCAAATTCCAGGTCCTGGCCCGGATCGAACTTCAGCACTTCGATCTTGGGCTGCAGGGCCGGACGCAGGTTGTTGTCGTCGACGGCCTTCTTGGCACCGTCATTGACGGCGGCTTCCAGCACTTCGCCCATGACCGACTGGCCATAGCGCTGCTTCAGGATCGGCATCGGCACCTTGCCCGGACGGAAGCCCGGGATCTTCAGGGTCTTGCCGACTTCGATCAACTGGGTCTGCACCCGCGATTCGATGTCCTGGGCCGTGATGACGACCTTGAAGTCGCGACGGAGGCCTTCAGCGCTGGTCTCGGTGATCTGCATGGGACGAAATGCCTGTCTTCTTGCTGCTCGCCCCAGCCCCCTCTGCCATCTCAGGGACCGAAGCTCCCGCGGGTGCGCCATGTTCGGCGGCCGCGGTGGGTTGCGGGTCAAAACTCAAAAAACTCGTGGTGCGGGCGAAGGGACTTGAACCCCCACGTCTTTCGACACCGGAACCTAAATCCGGCGCGTCTACCATTCCGCCACGCCCGCCCGTCAGGCAAACCGTGAGGTCGCCCGTGGGAGCGCACCGTATAGCAAGCCCAAACAGGCTCGCCAAGCGCCGATTACACGCGCGACGGCGGCGTCGCACGCGGGCCGCGGACGATCATTCCAGAAGGATGCGGGCCGCCGCATCGATGATGGCCTCCGCATCCAGCCGCATCGCCCGGTAAAGATCGGGCAGGTCAGCCGACTGACCGAAATTCTCCACCCCCAAAGCGGCCAGCCGATGCCCGCGCACCCCGCCCAGCCAGGACAGGCCGGCGGGATGCCCGTCGGTCACCGTCACCAGACGCGCCGCGGGCGGAAGGGCCGAGAGCAACCGTTCTACCGGCGCCAGGGCCGCCTGCCCCTGCTGGCGGGTATGCCGGGCCGCCGTCCAGCCCTGATGCAGCCGGTCGGCCGACGTGATGGCCAACAGGCCGGCACCAGGCATGTCCTCCAGCAACTGGGCATGCGCCTCCATGGCCTCGGGCGCCAGCGCCCCCATATAGATGATGGCCAGATCGGCATCCGCCGCGGGCGGACGCAGCCAATAGCCGCCATCAATGACCGCCTGCGCATCCAGCGCCCGGGCCGGCTGATCCAGGCCGCGCGTCGACAATCGCAGATAAAGGCTGCCACCATCGGGCTTCTGCATGTGGTCGAAGCCCCAGCGCATGATGGCGGCCAGTTCATCGACGAAGGCGGGCTCGAAACTGGAGAGCTTGGGCAGTGCCATGCCGATCAGGGGTGTAGCGATCGACTGGTGTGCGCCCCCTTCCGGTGCCAGCGTCACGCCGCTGGGCGTGGCCACCAGCATGAAGCGTGCATCCTGGTAAAGCGCATAGTTCAGCGCATCCAGACCCCGCTTCACGAACGGGTCATAGAGTGTGCCCACGGGCAGCAGCCGCGCCCCGAACAGATCATGGCTAAGCCCCAGCGCCGCCAGCATCAGGAACAGGTTATGTTCGGCGATGCCCAGTTCGATATGCTGACCCTGCGGATCGCCCTGCCAGCGCTGCGCCGATACGACCTTCTGTTCCTTGAAGATGTCGTGGCGTTCGTGCCGGTCAAACAGTCCGCGCCGGTTGACCCAGGCCCCCAGATTGGTGGAGACGGTGACGTCCGGGCTGGTGGTGACCAGACGGGCGGCCAGTTCAGTGTCACCCTTGGCCAGTTCGGCCAGAATCTTGCCGAATCCTTCCTGCGTGCTCATCCGTTCCGACAGCGAAACGTCAAGCCGATCCGGCACCGGGACGGTCCTGGCAGACAGCCGGCGCGTCGGGGTACGGGTGAACGGCACCTCTTCGGCCAGGAAGCGCTGCAGATCCTCCACATCGACATCCAAGCCGGCGAACGGCTCCCATTCCTGGCCGTCGGCGATGCCGCATTGCGCCTTGAAGGAGGATATCTGGTCCGGGTTCATCAGGCCGGCATGGTTGTCCTTGTGCCCCTGGAAAGGCAAACCCATGCCCTTGACCGTGTAGGCCACGAAGCAGGCGGGCCGTTCCGCATCCGGACCGTTGGCGATGCCGTGGAACGTGTCCAGGATGGTGGGCAGGTCGTGGCCGGCCAGGTTGGTCATCAGGCGGGCCAGCATGGTATCGTCATGGCTGTCCAGCAGCGACCGGATGCCGCCGGTGGTGCCCAGATCGCGGGTCAGCGCCTCGCGCCAGGCCGCTCCCCCCTTGAAGCACAGGGCCGCATAAAGCTGGTTCGGACAGGTATCGATCCAATGGCGGAGCGCATCGCCGCCCGGTTCCCGAAAGGCCGCTTCCAGCAGGCGGCCATATTTCATGATGACCACGTTCCAATCCAGCGACCGGAACATGCCCGTGATCGGTTCCCACAGCTTGTCGGAAACGACACTGTCCAGGCTCTGGCGATTGTAGTCGATAATCCACCAGGCATTGCGCAGATCGTGCTTCCAGCCTTCCAGCATGGCTTCGAAGACATTGCCTTCGTCCATCTCCGCGTCGCCGACCAGGGCGATCATGCGGCCTTCCGGCTGATCGGACAGGCCCTTCAGGCGCACATAATCCTGAACCATGCTGGCAAAGGCCGTGACGGCCACGCCCAGCCCCACCGAACCGGTGGAGAAATCCACATCGCGCGTGTCCTTGGTGCGCGACGGATAGGACTGGGCACCACCAAAGGCGCGGAACCGCTCAAGCTTGTCGCGCGTCTGCCGGCCCATCAGATATTGGATGGCATGAAAGACGGGGCTGGCATGGGGCTTGACCGCCACACGGTCCTGCGGGCGCAGCACATCGAAGAACAGTGCCGTCATCAGGCTGACCATCGAGGCGCTGGACGCCTGATGCCCACCCACCTTCAGTCCGTCGCGCGACGGCCGCAGATGGTTGGCATTATGGATCATCCAGGTCGAAAGCCAGAGCGCCTTGCGTTCCAGCGCGCGCAAATGCGACAGGCGCCGAACGTCGTCGGACGGGCGCAAAGGGCTGCTATTATCGGGCATCACGCCATCCTGGTGCTGAACGGGTTTCCTGGACATTGCCGGCTTTTCTGGGCGAAGCCTTGCATGTCAAGGATCGGCGTTCGCGCAAAGCCCTGGCGCTGCCGCTGATCCCTGGTCGGTTATAAACCAGGGGTCGTGTCATATGAAACGATTCAGAGGCAGCGCGCCAATGCAAGATCGGCGGAGCTGCGGGCAGGCAGATCAACTGGCGCGCGGCGAACCATACAGCTGGGTGAAGCTTTCAACCGTCAGCGTGCGAACATTGCCCCGCGGCGACCGGGGTTCGCGAACCTGCGGACCATCCAGCAATTCGTTGCGGGAGATGTAGCGCACATGAGGGACGGGAAATCCTTCCTGCGTGACTGAAATGACATGTGCGGTTTCGACCGTGTTGAAAATCACGCGTTGATAAACGTCGCCGGCAACCGGCGTCGACAAAGGTTTGGAACGCTTGAACAACGAAACGCCCATCGCAACGCCCCCCGCTTCGGGTCAATTCCAGTTTAGCGCCAAAGAGCTGCACCATCCCTGAAAGGAGTACTGCCCCATGGTAAAAGTGACATTAACGCAATGATAATGACCACGCAACGAAGACACCGGGTTTCCTGCGATTTTCTTCCCAGAAGTTATATGCAATTTTAACAAAAGCTGACAGAACTTGTCGCGATCCGCGGCCCCTCATAGGAACAATCTCCCCATCCATCTGCAACAGGCCGCTGGGCGTTTCCGGGGGAAATGGCCAAGTGATTTCTAAGAAATGACATAAGAATATCGTCACTATATATTGTTTTATATAGATAATTTAGCAATTACGTTCGGCACAGCCTCGGGCAGATCCTCGGCAATCAGGCCTGCACCGCAATGCAGGCCGGCCGCACCATGGCACCAGACACCCGCCGACGCGGCGTCAAATGGGTCCATGCCTTGAGCGATCAACGCCAAAATCATGCCGGCCAGGACATCGCCACTGCCTGCCGTCGCTAGGTCGGGCGGAGCATTATGGTTGATCCGCACTCGTCCATCGGGATGCGCGATCAGCGAATCCGCGCCTTTCAGCACCAGAATGGCGCCCGACTCCAGCGCTGCCCGACGGACTCGGTCCAGGCGCGACCCGCTGCCGTCCCCGAACAGTCGTCGGAATTCTCCCTCATGCGGGGTCAGCACCCATCGGTCATTAAGCCCCGCCGCCTTCAACGCCGGGAGATCGCCCGCAAAGCTAGTGAAGATGTCGGCATCCAGGACCCCCGACTTGCCGGCCCCGAGGGTGATTGCGACCAGATTCCGCAACCGTTCACCAACTCCCGCTCCGGGCCCGAGCAGGACGGCATTACGCCGGGGATCGGCCAGAAGATCGGCAAAGCCGGCAACATCGGCTACCGGATGCACAATCAAGCTGGGCATGGCCAGACTATAGACCAGATGCGCTGCCGGATCGCAGGCCAGGGTCACCAGTCCTGCCCCCAGCCGGAGCGCCGCCCGCGCTGCCAGACGGGCCGCCCCCGTCATCTCGGTGCCACCCAGGATCAGGGCGTGCCCGCGGCTATATTTATGTGATTGCGGCGTGGGGCGCGGAAATCGGGCCCGCCACAAGGCGGGGTCGTTCAGGGCCAGGGTAGGCGTAATGTCGGTCAGAACGGAGTCGGGAATGCCGATATCCGCGATGTGCAGCCGGCCGCACAGACCACGACCCGGATAAAGATAATGTCCAGGCTTCGGCCGGAAGAAGGTGACTGTGACAGTTGCAGGTGCCGCGCCCCCCTGCACGCTGCCATCGTCCCCGCTGACACCGCTGGGCACATCCACCGCCACAACCGGCCGGCCCGTGGCAGCCATGGCGCGAACCAGTGCCAGCCCCTGGCCTTCGAGTGGACGGCAGAGGCCGGCCCCGAACAAGGCGTCGACGATGATGGCCGCCCCCTGGAACAAGGCCGGCTCGGCCGGCAGAACCGGGCCGTCCCAGGTACCGGCCGCCCAGGCGGCATCGCCTTTCAGCCCACCACCGGGGCCCAGCAGGCCCACCCGCACCGGCCAGCCCGCCTGTTCCAGATGACGGGCCGCAACAAAGCCGTCGCCGCCGTTATTTCCGGGTCCACACAGCACCGCAACCGGCACCGGGGTGCCGGGCGACAGTTCCATCACGGCCCGCGCCACCGCGAGCCCCGCTGCCTCCATCAGAGTCGGGCCGGAGATGCCCGCCGCCATGGCGGCGCGGTCGGCCTCGTACATCTGCGCGACGGTCAGGAGTTCCTGCGACATGGGCGCCTCTACCGTATTCCACATGGCCGGCAACAGCATGGGCATGGTGGACGCCCGGCCCTTGCCGATCAATCGACATGTGCCGTCGCAAAACGGAAGCGGAAAATGAAAAGGCCGCCCGAAGGCGACCTTGTTTCATCCCCTGCGATCAGGGAAAATGGGGCGATGGATGGGACTCGAACCCACGACCACTCGGACCACAACCGAGGGCTCTACCAACTGAGCTACCACCGCCGCCGTGGGCCGCCTTATGCTACAGTCGGCTCCATGACGTCAAGCATTCCTTTCAAAAAAATTCATCACAGGATTGTCACGGTAAACGCTGCATTAACGTGCAGGTAATCAAGGTTTGAACCGTCCTTTTCCGCCCATATGCCCTACGGTTGATCCATATGGTCATTTTTTGTGCAGTACATTGTGACATATTTGGGCAAAATCGAAGTCGTTGCGCGCCAAGGGCGCGAAATATCATGGTCCTGCCAACTGGCATGGTCCATGCTTACCAGGGTCAATGCGTGGGCAGGGCCGCTGACGGTCGGGCCCGCGCCGAAATTTGGAGCTGCGGGACGCGATGAAGAAGATTGAAGCCATCATCAAGCCCTTCAAGCTGGACGAGGTGAAGGAAGCCCTCCACGAAGTGGGGATCAAGGGCATCACCGTGACCGAAGCCAAGGGCTTTGGCCGCCAGAAGGGGCACACCGAACTTTACCGGGGCGCAGAATATGTCGTCGACTTCCTGCCCAAGGTGAAGATCGAAGTCGTCATGGACGATGCGCTGGTGGAACGGGCCATCGACGCCATCCAGCAGGCCGCGCATACCGGTCGCATCGGCGATGGCAAGATCTTCGTCACCCCCGTCGAAGAAGTGATCCGCATCCGGACCGGCGAGCGCGGGTCCGACGCGGTCTGATCCGTCTGGCCGACAGCCGGGCAACAACCGGCGACCATCGGCCACAGGATCAAGAATTTTCTTTCCAAATGGTCCGGGGATCGGGTAACGCCAACGCTTGGCGGGCCCATCCGGGACCGGTTCGACAGCGACAAACCTCCAACTACGGAAGCAGAGGCTATGTCTGATTTGGCCAAGTTCTTCGACCTGATCAAGGAAAACGACGTCAAGTACGTCGACTTCCGCTTCACCGACATGAAGGGGAAGGTCCATCACGTCTCGCAGCACATCTGCACGGTCGACGAAGACCTGATGACCGACGGCGTGATGTTCGACGGGTCGTCGATCGCCGGCTGGAAGGCGATCAACGAGTCGGACATGACCCTGATGCCCGACCCCTCCACGGCCGTCATGGACCCGTTCTCGGCCCAGCCGCTGCTGACGGTCCTGTGCGATGTGCTGGAGCCCTCCACGGGCCAGCCCTACAAGCGCGATCCGCGCTCTATCGCCAAGGCCGCTGAGAAGTACATGGCCTCGGCCGGCATCGGCGACGTCGCCTATTTCGGCCCGGAAGCCGAGTTCTTCGTCTTCGACGACGTGAAGTTCGAAGTCTCGATGAACAAGGTGATGTACGAATTCGACAGCGAGGAAGGTCCCTACACGACCTCCAAGAGCTACGAAGGCGGCAATCTGGGTCACCGTCCCGCCGTCAAGGGCGGCTACTTCCCGGTTCCGCCGGTCGATAGCGCCCAGGACCTGCGCGCCGAGATGCTGACCGTCCTGGCCGAGATGGGCGTCGAAGTCGAAAAGCACCACCACGAGGTGGCCGCTTCCCAGCACGAGCTGGGCGTGAAGTTCGGCACGCTGGTCAAGATGGCCGACGGCATGCAGCTGTTTAAGTATGTCGTGCACAACGTCGCCCACCAGTACGGCAAGACCGCCACCTTCATGCCGAAGCCCGTCTTCGGCGATAACGGCTCGGGCATGCACTGCCACCAGTCGATCTGGAAGGACGGCAAGCCCCTGTTCGCCGGCAACGGCTATGCGGACCTGTCCGACACCGCCCTGTACTATATCGGCGGTATCATCAAGCATGCCCGCGCCCTGAACGCCTTCACCAACCCGCTGACCAACAGCTACAAGCGTCTGGTCCCGGGCTATGAGGCTCCGGTGCTGCTGGCCTACTCCAGCCGCAACCGTTCGGCTTCCTGCCGCATCCCGCATGTGTCGAGCCCGAAGGGCAAGCGCGTCGAGGTCCGCTTCCCGGATCCGGGTGCGAACCCGTACCTGGCCTTCGCCGCCATGCTGATGGCTGGTCTGGATGGTATCCAGAACAAGATCCATCCGGGCGAGGCGATGGACAAGAACCTGTACGATCTGCCGCCGGAAGAACTGAAGGAAATCCCGACGGTCTGCCGCTCGCTGCGTGAAGCCCTGGAAAGCCTTTCGGCCGACCGCGACTTCCTGAAGAAGGGCGACGTCTTCACCGACGACATGATCGACAGCTTCATCGACCTGAAGATGGAAGAAGTGCTGGCGTTCGAAACCTCGCCGCACCCGATCGAATACAAGATGTACTACAGCGTCTGATGCGGACGGCCCGGCAACGGGCCTTCCCTTCCGACCAGGGTTACGCAACCCCCGCCGGGAAACCGGCGGGGGTTGTGCTTTTCGGCCCCTGTCCGCCGCCAGGGGAATCCGCTATACAGGGCCGGCAATGCCCGACAGCCCCACCCGCCCCGCCCGCGCCGCGGTCTTTCCCGTCTCCCCCGGTATCTGGGGTGGGTCGCCACGGCGCATCATGGGCATGGTGATGCGCAACTGGTTCCTGATCCGGAAAAGTTGGCCGCGAATCCTGGAACTCTGCTACTGGCCGACCGTACAATTGCTGGTCTGGGGATTCATGTCCCAGTTCCTGCGGGGGAACAGCTCAATGCTGGTCAATGCGGCCGGCGTCCTGGTCTCCGCCGTGCTGCTGTGGGAGGTGCTGGTCCGCACCCAGATCGGCATGAGCCTGACCTTCCTGGAAGAACTCTGGTCACGCAATCTGGGCAACCTGTTCGTCAGCCCGCTGCGCCCCTGGGAATGGGTGGCGTCGCTGGTCATCATGGGGCTGATCCGGGTGCTGCTGGGCCTGTTGCCGCCGGTCATCCTGGCCATGGTCTGCTTCGATGTCAGCCTGTTCGATCTGGGGTTGCCGCTGGCTGGGTTCTTCGCCAACCTGATGATGCTGGGCGTGTCCATCGGGCTGTGTACATCGGCCATCATCCTGCGCCATGGGCTGGGGGCCGAATCCTATGCCTGGATGGCTGTCTTCGTCCTGGCTCCGTTCTCCGCCGTCTATTATCCGCTATCCTCCCTGCCACCGGCCATCCAGTTCATCTCCCTGGCCCTGCCATCGACCCATGTGTTCGAGGGGATGCGGGCCGTGCTGTTCGACGGACGGGTGCCGCTGGACCAATTGGCGATGGCCGCCATTCTGAACCTTCTCTATCTGGCGCTCGCCGCCCTATACTTTCTGCGCGCGTTCCGCAACGCGCGGGCGCGGGGCGCCCTTTTGAATGCAGGCGAGTAAGGCGGGGAGCGGACGGGGCGTGTCAGAACAGCGCAAATACGCGGTGCAGCGGCCCAAGGGGGCGAAATGGGAAACCTTGTCCCTGGTCGACGATCTGGGTCAAGGCAAGCAGGAATTCAAGAATGCGGTCACCCTGCATGGTGCCGGGCCCGTTCGGCTGATCCAGGTAGATTTCGTCAATGACGAAGCATTGGCGGATTTTGACTGGCGCCTGATCGAACTGCACGACCCGCGCAAGGGCGATCGGCCGAAGCCCACGGTCGTGGCCGGCAGCGAACGCAGCCGGCCCAAAAGCCACCCAACCCGCGCTGGTGCGCACAAGCGTGGTGGCGGCCGGGGGCCGGGCGTGAATGACAAGGTGCCGGTGCCGTTGAAGACCTATGTCCTGGCCTTCCTGTTCGGCGCCGTCTCCCTGGGTGTCTGGGCCCTGCTTTACCGGACGTGAAAAGGGTGGAAGCAAACCATCGTCGCTTCCGCCCTATACCGAACAGGCCCGGGATCCCTCTTCAGACGCTGGCCGCCGGACCCGGCTCGTCGGTCGTGGCCCCTTCCTGCAGGCGGGCCGCTTCGGCCTCCAGCACCTTGTACCGGCGCGCGGAGAAGGGTACGGAAACGATATAGGCCAAGCCGACAAAGGCCAGGGTGGTCCAAGGCGCACTGACCAGGGCAGCGGCTGCCACCCCCACCCCCAGCAGCACGAACACCACAAAACGCTGCGGAATGCGCAACCCCTTCATGGAGAAGGTGGGAATGGCACTGATCATCAAGCCGGACACCAGCAGGGTCCAGGGCACGACGATCCAGGGTCGGTCGAAAATCTCCGGCCCGACTTCCAGCGTGGCGATCAGCGGCAGCAGCGCCAGGAAGGCGCCGGCCGGCACCGGGACGCCCGTAAAGTAATTATAGGCGAAGGGCGGCTTTTCCGCGGCCGCCCCCAGCATGGTATTGAACCGCGCCAGACGTAGCGCCGCACAGCCCCCCAGGACCAGCGCCACGATCCAGCCGATGGAACGGGCATCATGCAGGGTCCAGAGATAGAGGATCAGGGCCGGGGCCACACCGAAACTGACCACATCGGCCAGACTGTCCAGTTCCTCCCCAAACTTGCTCTGGGCGTTCAACATGCGGGCGATACGGCCATCCAGCATGTCAAACAGGGCCCCGGCGGCGATGGCCAGCACGGCTTCCTTCCAATGCGCATCGATGGCGAATCGCATGGCCGTCATGCCCGACGCCAGATTAAGCATCGTCAGCATGTTGGGCAGCAGATTGTTCAGCGACAACCCCTTCAGGCGGGCCGGCCGCAGCCGCCGCGCCCGCTGGCGATGCCCCACGCGGGGTGGCGCTTTTTCCGCCGGCATCAGCGAACCTCGCCCTCGCGCTGACCTTCGTCGCTGTTCAGGTCGGCCAGGATGGTCTCGCCGGCGATCATCTTCTGGCCGACGACCACCAACGGATGCACCCCGTCGGGCAGATAGACGTCACAACGGCTGCCAAAACGGATCAGGCCATAGCGTTCGCCAGCCTTCAACGACTGACCGGGCGCCACCCACCAGATGATGCGGCGGGCGACCAGACCGGCGATCTGCACGAAAGCCATCTCACGGCCATCGGGCAGGCCCAGACGGATGGACATGCGCTCGTTCTCGTCGCTGGCCTTGTCCAGGTCAGCGTTCAGGAACTTGCCGGGCTTATACTCGGCTGCCTTGATGGTGCCATCGGCCGGGCTGCGGTTCACATGCACGTCGAAGACATTCAGGAAGACGGAGATGCGGGTCAGCTTCTCCTCTCCCATGCCCAGTTCGGGCGGTGGTGCGGCCTTGGTGATCAGGGTGACGCGGCCATCGGCCGGGCTGATGACCAGACCGGGCTTGGTCGGCGTCACGCGATCGGGATCGCGGAAGAAATAGACGCACCAGGCGGTCAGGACCAGACCGATCCAGCCCAGCGCCGGGGACCAGGTGGCCAGCAGGGCCGACACCACGGCAAACAGGGCGATAAAAGGCCAGCCGGCCTTGTTGATCGGAACGATGACGGTTTTCAGCGCGGACATGGTCTTTCGCGGCTACCCGGTGGTGGAACTCGAAGCCGCCATACTAGACAGTCGGGCGGCGGAAATGAAGCCAATTGGCACATATGGCCCGTATGGTCCTGGCGGTGTATAGCATCGCCCATGCGCGACTTCCCTTCCCTTCCCATTGATGACGCCCTGCCGGCCCTGCTGTCGGCCCTTTCCACCGGCACGGACGCGGTGTTACAGGCGCCGCCCGGTGCCGGCAAGACTACCCGCGTGCCGTTGGCCCTGCTGGACCAGCCCTGGGCCGCATCGGGTCGTATCATCATGCTGGAACCCCGACGGCTGGCGGCGCGGGGTGCAGCGCGGCGCATGGCACAGATGCTGGGGGAGGAGGTGGGCCAGACCGTCGGCTACCGGGTGCGCATGGATGCCCGCGTGTCGGCCGCCACCCGGATCGAGGTGGTGACGGAGGGTATTTTCCTCCGCCGCCTGCAATCCGACCCGTCGCTGGACGGCGTATCAGCCGTGCTGTTCGATGAATTCCATGAACGCAGCCTTGATGCCGATCTGGCGCTGGCCTTCTGTCTGCAATCGCGCGCGCTGCTGCGGGATGATCTGCGGCTGGTGGTGATGTCGGCAACGCTGGATGGCGGGCCCGTGGCGGCCCTGCTGGGCGGTGCGCCCCTGGTCACGTCGGAGGGTCGGGCCTTTCCCGTGGAGACGCGCTGGGCAGAGCCGGGGCCGACCGACCGGGCCGATGACCACATGGCCCGCACCATCCGCCGGGCGCTGGCAGACGAACAGGGCAGCATCCTGGCCTTCCTGCCGGGCAGCGGGGAAATCAAGCGGGTCGAACGGCTGCTGGCCGAGGGACCGCTGCCCGCCAATGTCCTGCTGACCCCGCTTTACGGCGATATGAGCCTGGAGGCACAGGACATCGCCATCCGCCCTGCCCCGGCCGGTCAGCGCAAGGTGGTGCTGGCCACCTCCATCGCGGAGACCAGCCTGACCATCGAAGGCATCCGCATCGTCATCGACAGCGGCCTGTCGCGCCTGCAACAGTTCGACCCGCGCAGCGGCATGGGCCGGCTGGAGACGGTGAGATCGTCGCGGGCGTCTGCCGATCAGCGCCGGGGTCGCGCCGGGCGCCTGTCAGCCGGCATCTGCTATCGGCTGTGGTCGGAGGCATCGGACCGCGCCTTGCTACCCTTCACCGCGGCGGAAATCACCCGCGCCGATCTGACACCCCTGGCGCTGGAACTGGCGCAATGGGGCATCGTGGATGCCGATGAACTGTCCTGGCTGGACACGCCGCCCGCCCCCACCCTGACCCAGGCGCGCAAGCTGTTGCAGCAATTGGGCGCCATCGACGCCCATCTGCGCATCACCGACCATGGCAAGGCCATGGCCGGTCTGGGTGTGCATCCGCGTCTGGCCCATCTGGTGCTGCGCGGCAAGGAACTGGGCCGGACACGGCTGGCCTGCCGCGTGGCCGCCCTGATCGGGGAACGCGACATTCTGCGTGGCGGCGGCCGGCGCGATGCCGATCTGCGCACGCGGCTGGAACATCTGGACGAGCGGGGACGCGGCGGCGATGTCGATCGTGGCGCCCTGCATCAAGCGCTGGAACAGGCAAGGCAACTGGAACGACAGGTCGGTGGCCCACCCGGCGGCAATGACCATAATGATGCCGGTCTGCTGTTGGCCCTGGCCTATCCCGACCGCATCGGCCAACGCCGCTCCGGTGCGCCGGGCCAGTTCCGCCTGTCGGGCGGACGCGGCGCGGCCCTGGACCCGACGGACGCGCTGGCGGCTTGCGAGTTACTGGCCGTCGCCGATCTGGATGGACAAGGCCGCGACGCCCGCATCTTCCTGGCGGCCCCCGTCACCCAATCGGAACTGGAGGAAGCCTTCGCGGACGAGATCCGCACGGAAACCGAGGTGGTCTGGGACAGTCGTGAGCAGATCGTTCAGGCCCGGCGGCGGCGACGGCTTTTCGAACTGTCACTGAAGGACGAACCGCTGTCCAATCCACCCGCGGACCTGGTATTGCCGGCTTTGCTGGAAGGCATCCGCTCGATGGGCCTGTCCTGCCTGCCCTGGACCAAGGAACTGGAGGGATGGCGGCGGCGCGTCGCCTTCCTGCACCGCGCCGCACCCGACCGCTGGCCGGACGTGTCGGACGAGGGGCTGTTGGTAACGCTGGAGGATTGGCTGGCTCCCTATCTTTCCGGGATCACCCGTCGGTCGCACCTGGATCGGATCGATCTGCATAGTGCCGTCACCGGCATCCTGGACTGGAACCAGCGTCAGGCCATGGATACCGAAATTCCCACCCACTTGACCGTGCCCACGGGCAACCGCATCCCCATCGACTATAGCGGGGAGGAGCCGGTGCTGGCCGTCCGCCTTCAGGAACTGTTCGGGCTGGCGGAAACCCCACGCCTGGGTGGTGGGCGCATCCCGGTGCTGCTGCACCTGCTGTCCCCGGCCCATCGCCCGGTGCAGGTGACGCGCGATCTGGCCGGCTTCTGGGCTGGCTCCTACAAGGACGTGAAGAAGGAACTGGCGGGCCGCTATCCCCGCCATTATTGGCCCGACGATCCGCTGGTGGCGGAACCGACGGCCCGCGCCAAACGTCGGGGTACGTGACACAGGACCCGCCCGTTCCACACCTTTTGCGTTATAGAATCAACCTTGTGATCCCGACCAGGGAGAGTAGCCTCAACCAATCCGACTCGTGATTTGGGAGGCTGCGGTGCGTTGGACCATACGCTTGAAACTCATCGCAGTCGGCGCCGTCGCCTTTGTCGGCCTCAGCATACTGGCCGCGACCTTCTTCATTGTCGACCGCGCCTCGGTCGAGAAGTTCCGTCAGTCGGATCAGGCGGAACAATATCTGAAGCTGGTCAATGAAGCCCATGGTCTGGCAACCGAAATGGGCCTGGTCGCCATGGACATCCTCGTCGACAAGGATGATGGCAACATTGAAAGCCAGCGGCGGAAATCCATGGAGGACGGGCTGGCCGAACTGGCACAACTGACCCGCCAGGTCAGGACCGGTGCCCAAGCGGGAGCCGAGGCCAGACAAGCCGAAAAGGCGCTGACCATCGTCGCCGACCTGACGCAGACCATGCGAAACGACTTGGTCCAGGCTGTGGAAAGCCGCGCGGACCACCAGCGCTTCGCTGAACTGGATGATCAGATCGACGGGATGGTGGAGAATATCAAGACTGAACTGGACGCCATCGTCACATCTGTCACGACCCGCGCCCGACAGGCGGACGCGGAGCAGCGCGCCTGGATGGCGACATCGCGTCTGGTCGCTGGCGCCGCCTATGGGATCACCCTGGTGCTGATGGTCGGCACCTTGGCAGTGGTCGGCGGTGCCATCATCGGTCCATTGCGGGCATTGACCGCCGCCATGGGCCGGTTGGCCGACGGTGATACCAACGTTGTCCTGCCAACCTGCGACAGCGGCGATGAACTGACGGCGATTGTCGCCGCAACCACCATTTTCCGGGACCAGGCCGTCCACAAGGCCCAATTGGAACGGGAACATGCGGACGCGGGAAACCGCGCAGCGATCGAACGGCGCCAGTCCCTGGAATCGGTGGCCGACGCCATCGACAAACAGGTGCAGAGTGCGGTTCAGACCATCGTTGATGGTATCGACAAGGTCCATGTCCTGACGGGCACCATGGCCGAAAAGGCGCGGGAAACCTCCCAATCCTCCACCGCAATTGCGACTGCGACGCATCAGGCGGCTGGCAATGTGCAATCGGTCGCCCAGGCAGCGGAAGAACTGGGCATTGCCTCATCGGAAATCGCCCGCCAGGTCAGCCATGCCTCCACCATCACCCAAACGGCCGTGCGGGAGGCGGAGACGGCGCGTGACGTGATGGGCGGCCTGACTGCCGCCGCCGGACATATCGGAGAGGTCGTCGCCCTGATCAGCGAGATCGCCGCACAGACCAACCTGCTGGCACTGAACGCCACGATTGAAGCCGCTCGCGCGGGTGAGGCCGGCAAGGGCTTCGCCGTTGTCGCGAGTGAGGTCAAAAATCTGGCCGGACAGACCGCCCGCGCCACCGATGAAATCACCCAGCAGATCGACACCCTTCGGCAAAGTGTAAGTGATGCCGTACAGGTCATCGGACGCATCGCCGGCACCATTGAAGCTGTCAACGGCAACGCGACCGCCATTGCTGGTGCCGTGGAGGAGCAGGTGGCCACAATTGCGGGCGTGTCTGACAATACCGGCCATGCAGCGGCCGCATCTCGCGATGTGTCGGAGAAGGTCGGCCACATCTCGCATGGGGCCGCCGCCACACTGGAATCGGCCGCAGGGATCGAGCGATGGATAGAGAATCTATCGAAACAGGCCAGCGACTTGGCTCAGCAGGTTGACCGTTTCGTCAGCGATATCCGGCGAACCGCCTCAGGCGGCGCCACCTGACAGCCTGTAATATTAAGGGCCATAATTTATGCCCCTTGGTACGGCGGCGACCGCCGGCGCACCGCTCATGCGAGCGGAGCCAAGCCAGCGGATGTTGTCACCGGAGATTTACCGCCACTGGTATAACTGTTCGACAGTATAAGGGGCGCCGATCCGGTTGGATCGGCGCCCCCGCCTTATCGTGTATTCCCCCTGCCCTCAGGCCGCGGCGGTCTTCCGCCCGGCGCGCACCGCATCATTCTCCAGAATGAAGCGACGCACACGCGGCTCAATATCTTCGCGCCATTTGCGGCCGTTGAAAATACCATAATGGCCCACGGCCTTCTGAAGATGGTTGTGCTTCTTGGCCTCGGGGATGTTCTTGCACAGATCGTGGGCGGCGATGGTCTGGCCGGGGGCCGAGATGTCGTCCAGTTCCCCTTCCACGGTCAACAGTGCCGTCTTCTCGATGGCAGACGGATCAACCGTCATGCCCCGCCATTTCATGCGGCCGTTCGGCAGCGCCCGTTCCTGGAAGACCTGATTGACGGTCTGCAGATAGAATTCCGACGTCAGGTCCATCACGGACAGGTATTCATCGTAGAACTTGCGATGCGCTTCCGCGCTGTCACCGTCGCCGCGAACCAGATGGCGGAACAGCTTCAGATGCTCGCCCACATGACGGTCGAGATTCATCGACATGAAGCCCGTCAGCTGCACGAAACCCGGATAGACCCGACGCAGCGCACCCGGATAATAGAGCGGAACCGACGTGATGACATTGCGTTCAAACCAGCCGATTTCCTTGTCTTCGGCCAGCTTGGTCACCACGGTCGGGGCGGCGGCCGTGTTGATGGGGCCACCCATCAGGGTCATGCTGGCCGGCTGACACGGATCATCCAGTTGCGCCATCAGGGCCACGGCGGCCAGGGTCGGCACCGCCGGCTGACACACAGCCATGACATGCGTGTTGGGGCCCAGGAAGCGGATGAAGTCCATCACATAGTCGATGTAATCTTCCAGATCGAAGCTGCCGCGGGCCAGCGGCACCAGCTTCGCATCGTGCCAGTCGGTGATATAGACGTCGTGATTTTGCATCAGCTGCTGCACCGTACCGCGCAGCAGCGTGGCGTAATGGCCCGACATCGGCGCCACCAGCAGCAGCTTCGGGTCATCATGCGGCACGGCGCGCTGGAAATTCAGCAAGTTGCCGAAGGGCTTTTCCAGCACCACCCGCTCCGTCACCGCCACCTCGCGGCCATTCACCCGCGTGGTCGGCAGGCCGAAATCCGGCTTGCCCCAACGGCGGGTCGTGCGGTTGATCAGCTCGGCTCCGGCAGCCACGGCGCGGCCAACCTTGGTGTAGGAGGCCGGCAGGAACGGGTTCTGGAACGTATGTTGGGTAGCCTCTGCCATCAGGCGCAAGGGCGTCAGGGCGGCATGCTGAAGATCGTACAGGTGATAGAGCACTGAATGTTTCCCTTTCAACCCTGGCCCCGCCCAATGGGGAACCCTCGGTGACGATAAAGCGTTAACCCTGCGGCACGCTGTCCCAGGGTTCAGCCTATCTACCACAGGCGATGATGCAACAGATAAATCACGAAACAGTTAAGATCAGCCGGAACTATCCGAAAGCTCCAGCCTTCCCCCTGCCACCGGTCCCATCTGTCGAGCTGCCGCTTTATTCGGCATACATACACCGTTAACCGGCGCGAATGTTACAATGTCCGGCGGGAACGCAGGGCCGCCGTCAGGGTTCCATCATCCAGATAGTCCAGTTCGCCGCCCACCGGCACGCCATGCGCCAGCCGCGACAGCTTCACATCGCAATGCACCAGACGATCGGAAAGATAATGGGCCGTGGTTTGTCCACCGACAGTGGCGTTCAGCGCCAGGATAACCTCCCGCACTTCCGACCGGCTGGCCCGTTCCAGCAGGCCTGGAATGGACAGATCATCGGGCCCGATCCCGTCCAGCGCCGACAAGGTACCGCCCAGTACATGATAGCGGCCACGGAAGGCGCCCGTGCGCTCCAGCGCCCACAGATCGCCCACATCCTCCACCACGCACAGCATGGTGGCGTCGCGGGCCGGGTCGGCACAGATGGAGCAGGGATCGTGGCTATCCAGATTGCCGCACACGGCGCAGGTGCGGATGCCGTGGGCGGCGGCCGTTATCGCCTCTCCCAACGGCATCATCAGGCTGTCGCGCCGTTTGATCAGGTGCAGCGCGACACGGCGGGCCGACCGCGGCCCCAGGCCGGGCAGCTTCGCCAACAACTGGATCAGGCGGTCGATTTCAGGTCCAATCATGGCGGCGACGCTACAGGATGTTCGCCGAATGTTCCAGCAGAAAAGCCGGATTCAGAAGCCGGGCCCACAGCCGCCTGATTTTACCACGCGATCGGCGCGCGGCGGATATTGGGCCCATTTCTCCGGTGCCCGGGGCGGGCGTGGCAGCAGCATTCCACCGCAATTGGGGCAACGCCCCCGCAGGGGCCCCTGGCCGCAGCCCTGGCAGAATGTGCATTCAAAGGAACAAATCAGGGCATCCGGGCTGTCGGCCGGCAGATCCCTGTCGCAACATTCACAGCCCGGTCGCATTTCCAGCATCAACGCCTCCCGTTTCCAGAAGACCTTCATCGCCCGACCGTAATGTGTCGGCAAGGCAGGATGCTGACAGAAAACGGACATTTTCCGCCATACCGGCGGGCCCCGGAAAAGCCGCAGGGGCGGGAAGGACCGGGCCCTCCCGCCCCCGATCACCGGCCTATGGTGACCAGACGCCTCAGAACGGCATCTTGAAGCCCGGCGGCAGCTTCAGGCCGCCCATCAAGGCATTGGTCTGTTCGGCCGTGTAGGCTTCGATCTTCGACTTGGCGTCGTTATAGGCGGCGGTGATCAGGTCTTCCAGCACCTCCACATCCTCCGGATCGACAACAGACTTGTCGATCTTCAGGCTGCGCAGGTCGCCCTTGCCGTTCAGCACCAGCTTGACCATGCCGGCACCGGCCACACCCGTGGCCTCATGCTCCTGCATCTTGGCCTGCATCTCGGCCATCTTGGTCTGCATCTGCTGGGCCTGCTTCATCATCTGGCCGATATTCTTCATGGCTCAGAAGTCTCCTTCATAATCGCCCTCATCCATGGGCGGTGGTGCATCGAAATAAGGGCTGTCGGCCATCTCGTCACCCCCAAAAGCGTCCATCGCCTCGGGAATGTCGGGTTCGATGGTGGCCGGCGGGGCCAGCGCCACCTGTGACAGGTCGCGGATCGTGTCGATCTTGGCGCCGGGAAAGGCCATCAGCACGGCCTTGACCAGCGGATGTTCCGCCGCCTCGGCCCGCTGACGCTGTTCGGCGTCGCGTTCCTGCTCGGCAATGGTCGGCTCCCCGGCCGCGCCGGAGACGGAAACGACCCAGCGTTTGCCCGTCCATTCGGTCAGCATCTGCCCGACCTTGCCGGGCAGGTTCTGCGGACAGGCGGGCTGCAGGCGCAGTTCAATCATTCCGCTTTCAAAACGGACCAGATGGACCGATGCCCGCAGCAGACCGGCCAGCACCCCTTCCCGCTTGTCCAGGAACAGGTCGGCCACGGCGCGGAAGCTGGTTGGTTCCGGGATCGTATCAATCTTGGGCGCAGGAGCCGTCTGCAACACCGGTGCGGGGGCCGGTACCCCGGCAAAGGCCCGCCCACCGGCCACCATGGCCATGGGCGCACCCTGGACCGGGGCTGCATGGACCGTGCCGGGACCGGGTCCGGCGGAGAAACCGCCGCCACTACCTCCCGCTGAACCACCGCCCAGACCGGCATGCAGGGCGCGGGCTGCCGCCTCCACCCCGCCGGCCTCGTTGATCTTCCGGATCAGATCGGCCGGGCTGGGCAGATCGGAGGCGTAGGACAGGCGGATCAGCACCATTTCCAGCGCCTGCATGGGCACCGGCGCATGCTGAATTTCCCCCAGCCCCTTCAGCAGGATCTGCCAGGCCCGCGCCAGGGCCGGCATGCCCAGCTTCTGGGCCAGGGCCACACCGCGCGTGCGTTCATCCTCCGGAATCGACGGATCGTCGGCCGTACCGGCGACAACGCGGGCGCGGGTCAGGAAATGGGTGAAGTCCAGCAGGTCCTGGGCAATGACAATGGGATCGGCGCCACAGCGATGCAGATCGGTCAGGATGTCCAGCGCCTCGGCCGGCTTGCCCGTCATCACTGTCTCGAACAGGTCGATGATACGGGTGCGGTCGGCCAGGCCCAGCATGTCGCGGACCTGGGTCAGGGTGACCTTGCCGCCGCCCAGCGCAATGGCCTGGTCCAGCAGCGACAGCCCGTCACGCACCGACCCGTCGGCCGCCCGCGCAATCTGGGCAATGGCGTCGGCTTCGACCGGCACGCCTTCCTTGCCCGACACGCGGGTGAAATGGCCCACCAGTGTCTCATGATCAACACGGCGCAGGTCGAATCGCTGACAGCGCGACAGCACCGTCACCGGCACCTTGCGAATCTCGGTGGTGGCGAAGACGAACTTCACATGCGGCGGCGGCTCCTCCAGCGTCTTCAGCAGCGCGTTGAAGGCGCTTTTCGACAGCATGTGGACTTCGTCGATGATGTAGAGCTTGTAGCGCGCGGCCGACGGGGCATAGCGCACGCCCTCAATGATCTCGCGCACATTGTCGACGCCCGTGTTGCTGGCGGCGTCCATCTCGATCACATCGACATTGCGGTCGGCGGCAATGGACACGCACATTTCACACACGCCGCAGGGGCTGATGGTCGGCCCCCCCTTCCCGTCCGGCCCGATGCAGTTCAAGGCGCGGGCGATGATGCGGGCCGTCGTCGTCTTGCCCACCCCGCGCACACCGGTCAGCATATAGGCCTGATGGATGCGCCCCGACTGGATGGCATTGCGCAGGGTGCGGACCAGCGCGTCCTGGCCCACCAGCTCGTCGAAATTCTGCGGCCTATATTTGCGCGCCAGCACGCGATAGGCGGCACCGGCGGCGGGATGGCTGTTCGTCTCGTCGGTCACGGCGATGATCCAAGGGCGCGGAAGAATTTCCGCACTTTAGTGCCGGGGGCGTCCTGATGCCACGATTTTGCGATGGCGCAAGACCAGCAGCACCAGATCGTGGAACGATTTTCAGTAATATGAAGGGTGGGAGGCTGGACGAACGACCCGAGCCGAAACTCGTTACGGCTGCTTCCTTCCGGACCTGACCGGGTTGGCGAGGGACCCGCCCGTTGCCAACCTCCCGCCGCCTATATCGGCGAGGCCCGCGGGAAATACAAGGGAGATTCCGCCGGGGCCGGTCTGTCGGGAACGCATTGGCCGGCTTTTCGGGCCCATGTCACCGTTTCCCAACCATGATGAAACTTAACTTCTATGCCGGGAGCGGCCTGGATCGGGCGGCACACCGGCGCAAGGATGCGCAATGGCTGGCCGAAAGGCTTCGCCACCCGACGGAAACCCGCATCGTGCCCTGGTGGCGCGGCCGGCATCTGGTGACCGGGTCGGAAGAGGCGCCTCTGCCAGCCTATCTGCCAACCGATGCCAATTGGTGGCAACGCGACATTACCCTGCCACCGCTTTATCTGGGCGATAGCGGTGGTCTTTCCTATTTCGCGGTCGATCTCTCTCCCCTGGAAGACATTGACGGGCACAAGGCTATCGTGGGCCTGGGCCGGTTCGTGGAGCTGCGGTCCCTGGGCACGCGCATCGGCCAGCGCACGGGCGGGCTCTACGCCTATATCCGCGCGCTGCTGCTCTGGCATGCCAAGCACCGTTTCTGCGGGTCCTGTGGGTCGCCGACGGAGGTGGCGGAGGCCGGACATAGCCGGCGCTGCACCAACCCGGCCTGTGCCGCCCAGCATTTCCCCCGCCATGATCCGGCCGTGATCATGCTGGTCCATGATGGCGGTGACCGCTGCCTGCTGGGCCGGCAGGCGCGGTTCCCGCCCGGCTTCTATTCTACGCTGGCCGGATTCGTGGAGCCGGGCGAAAGCCTGGAGGAGACGGTGGCGCGGGAATGCATGGAAGAGGCGGGGGTGAAGGTCACCGACATCCGCTATCATTCCAGCCAGCCCTGGCCCTTCCCGTCCTCCCTGATGCTGGGCTTTCACGCCCGCGCCACCAGCTTTGACGTGAAGCCGGACGAAGACGAACTGGAAGACGTGCGCTGGTTCAGCCGGGATTATCTGCTCAAACACAAGCCGTCGGACGAATTCCGCCTGCCGCCGCATGACAGCATTTCCCGTCAGTTGATCGAGTCCTGGCTGAAGGGATAGTCCATCCGACCTAACCCGATGCTTGCGGGCGGCGGGGCGCCCTGCCATCCTGCGCGCCTGTCCTGACCTCGCCGGAGTATGCGTCCAGATGTCCGACCTTTCCCTGCCTGCCGCGGGCACCGTGGCGGCGGAACTGTCCACCGTCCGCGATTTCATCCGTTATGCCGTCAGCCGTTTCAACCGGGCCGGCCTTGTTCACGGCCATGGCGCCTTCACCGCCTATGACGAGGCGGTGTTTCTGGTGCTGGAAACGCTGAAGCTGCCCGTGGACCAGTTGGACCCGTATCTGAACGCGCACCTGTTGCAGGCCGAGCGGCTGGCGCTGGCCGAAATCATCAACCAGCGCGTCACCAGCCGCAAGCCCGCCGCCTATCTGACCAAGCGCACCTATATCCAGGGCGTGCCCTTCTATGTCGATGACCGCGTCATCGTTCCGCGTTCCTTCATCGGTGAACTGCTGTTCGGCGAGCTGTTTGGCGGCGAACAGGACTTTGCCCTGGTGGAGGATGTGACGGACGTGGAGAAGGTGCTGGATCTCTGCACCGGCTCCGGCTGCTTGGCCATCCTGGCCGCCAAGATTTTCCCGCTCGCCGATGTTGATGCCGTCGACCTGTCGCCCGACGCACTGGAGGTGGCGAAGATCAATGTCGCCGACCACGGCCTGGAAGAACGGGTGAAGCTGTATCAGGGCGACCTGTTCAAGCCGCTGAAGGGCAAGAAATACGACCTGATCATCTCCAACCCGCCCTATGTCGATGCCGAGGCCATGGCCGACCTGCCGCCCGAATATCAGGCAGAACCGACGATGGCCCTGGTCGGCGGCGGCAAGGACGGGATGGACATTGTCCACCGCATCCTGAAGGAAGCGCCCAAATATCTGAACCCGGAGGGCGGCATCCTGGTGGAGGTCGGTACCGGCCGCGCCGCCCTGGAGGAAGCCTATCCGGACGCCGAATTCCTGTGGCTGGAAACGGAACTGTCCTTCGGCGAAGTGTTCTGGTTGACGCGTGAGCAGTTGCTGGAGCTGTAACAGCACCCAAGTTCCGTAGGTCAGGGTGAGCGTCAGCGAACCCCGACATCTTGCCGGTGCTGTGGCCTGTCGGGGTTCGCCGACGCTTACCACGACCTACGGAGGCGTCAAGGTCCCAGGGAACGGGATAAAGGACGCGCCCCCGCCAAAGCGCTGGACCGGGCGCCGCCGCTGTCATACACCTATCGCAGCCCCGCATCTGGTGGCCGCACCCGTTCCCGACCCCAAGCCATAGCAGCATGCCCGACGCCCTTCCCCAGTCCGCCCCCCTGACGCCATTGGCGGCGGCCCAGGATGCCTTGCGCCGGGTCTGGGGCTATCCGGCCTTTCGCGGCATGCAGGGCGATATTGTCGAACATGTCGTCGCCGGTGGCGATGCGCTGGTGCTGATGCCCACGGGTGGGGGCAAGTCGCTATGCTACCAGATCCCGTCGCTGGTCCGGCCCGGTGTCGGCATCGTCGTTTCCCCCCTGATCGCCCTGATGCGTGATCAGGTGGATGCGCTGCGCCAGTTGGGGGTGCGCGCCGCCTATCTCAATTCCACGCTGGACTGGCGCGAAGCCATGGAGGTGGAGCGGGCGTGTGAGCGGGGCGATCTCGACCTGCTCTATGTCGCCCCTGAGCGGCTGGTCACGCCGCGTTTCCTGGAACTGCTGGAACGGTCGCGCATCGCGCTGTTTGCGTTGGACGAGGCGCATTGCGTCAGCCAGTGGGGGCATGATTTCCGCCCGGAATATCTCCAGCTTTCTATTCTGCACGAAAAATTCCCCGATGTGCCGCGCGTCGCCCTGACGGCCACGGCCGATGCGCAGACGCGCACCGACATCGCTAACCGCCTGGGCCTGGGTGAGGCGCGGCTGTTCCTGGCCAGTTTCGACCGGCCCAACATCACCTACCGCATACTGCCCAAGGATCAGGAACGCCGCCAACTGCTGGATTTCCTGCGCCGCCGGCCTGAGGATGCGGGCATTGTCTATTGCCTGTCGCGTGGCAAGGTCGACGCCATCGCCCAGCACCTGTCCGAACAAGGCGTCGACGCCCTGCCCTATCATGCCGGCCTGGACCCGCAGACGCGGCAGGCCAACCAGGACCGGTTCATCAAGGGCGAAGGCGTGGTGATGGTGGCCACGGTCGCCTTTGGCATGGGTATCGACAAGCCGAACGTGCGCTTTGTCGTGCATATGGACCCGCCGCGCTCCCTGGAAGCCTATTATCAGGAAACGGGCCGCGCCGGACGCGACGGGCTGCCGGCGGAGGCACTGATGCTCTACGGCTTCGCCGACGTCGTGCAGATGCAGATGATGGTGGAGAATTCCGACAGCCCGCCGGCCTTCAAGCGCACGGAACGGCAGAAGCTGGATGCCCTGCTGGGCTTCTGCGAAACGGCGCGCTGCCGCCGACAGACTCTGCTGAATTATTTCGGGGAGGAGTACCCGAAGCCGTGTGGCAAGTGCGACACCTGCTTCCAGCCCGTGGAGACCTATGACGGGACGGTTGTTTCGCAGAAGGCACTGTCGGCCGTCTATCGCACGGGTCAGCGCTTTGGTGTCGGCCATCTGATCGATGTGCTGCGCGGCGTTTCCACCGACAAGGTGGCGGAAAAGGGCCATGACAAGCTGAAGACCTTCGGCTGCGGCACCGAACTCAGCAAGCAGGAATGGCACAGTGTCTTCCGGCAGCTGGTTGCCAACGGCTTTCTCTGCGCCGATCCGGAAGGCCATGGCGGCCTGGTCCTGACCGACACGGCCCCGCCCGTGCTGAAGGGCCAGGACGTGGTCCGCCTGCGCCGCGATCCGCCGTCGGAGGGACGGAGCAAATCCGCCTCACGCGGCAGCACGTCCGCCGCGCGGCCCCGCACCTCCACCGCCGACCTGTCGCCGGCCGATGATACGCTGTGGCATGCGCTGAAGGCGCTGCGTCTGGAACTGGCGCGCGAACAGGGGGTGCCACCCTATGTCATCTTCCACGACGCCACGCTGATGGAAATGATCCGGGAACGGCCGACCGACCTGGACGAGCTCGGTACCCTGCAGGGCGTGGGTGCGCGCAAGCTGGAGCGTTACGGCGAATATTTCCTGGATGTGATCCTGGCGCATTCGTGAACCGGACCACGGCTTCCGGGTAAAATGGAAAGGGCCGCCTGATCGTCAGGCGGCCCTTCCAACGGCTGGCGGGGGCATCACCCCGCCTTCTTCTTATCCGCCTCCAGTTCGTCCAGCAGCGCCTTGCGCGACAGCTTGCCGATCATGGTCTTGGGCAGTTCGTCGCGGAATTCGTACAGCTTGGGCTGTTCGATGGTGGACAGCTTGTCTTCCAGGAAGGACTTGATGTCTTCCTTGCTGAGGTCGAATCCATCGCGCTTCTTGATATAGGCCTTCACCGTCTGGCCGCGATAGGGGTCGGGCACCCCCAGCACGATGCATTCGGCCACGCCCGGATGCTGATAGATCGCCTCTTCCACATTGCGCGGATAGACGTTGTAGCCACCGGCCAGGATCATGTCCTTGATGCGGTCGACGATGAAGATATAGCCATCCTCGTCGAAATAGCCGACATCGCCCGTGTGCAGCATGCCACCATCCAGCGTCTCTGCCGTGGCTTCGGACTTGTTCCAATAGCCCTTCATCACCTGTGGGCCGATGATGCAGATCTCGCCCCGCTCGCCCTGCGGCATTTCCGTCTTGCGGTCTTCCAGGCTGATGATCCTGATCATCGTGCCGGGAACCGGCAGACCGATGGAGCCGGCGCGGCTGGCATGGGGCGGGTTGATGGTGGCGATGGGGGAGCTTTCGGACAGACCGTACCCTTCCACCAGCTTGCAGCCCGACAGCTTTTCGAACTGCGCCTTCACTTCCACCGGCAGCGGCGCGCCGCCGGAATTGCACAGCTTGATGGAGGACAGGTCGTACTTGGCCACGTCCTTGTGATTGTTGATGGCCGTATAGATGGTGGGCACGGCCGGGAACTGCGTCGGCTTCTTCTTGTCGATGACTTCCATCACCTGGTCCAGTTCGAACCGGGGCAGCAGGATCATCTCCCCGCCCTTCATTAGGGTCAGGTTCATCACGCAGGTCATGGCGAAGACATGGAAGAAGGGCAGCACGCCCAGCATGCGCTCCTTCCCATCCTCCGCCTCGTGGAACCAGGCCACGGCCTGACGCGTGTTGGCCGTGATGTTGAAATGGGTCAGCATCGCGCCCTTGGGCACGCCCGTGGTACCGCCGGTATATTGCAGCACGGCCACATCACTGGCCGGGTCGATGGCGACCGGGGCGGGATTGCCATTGTTGGCGATCAGGCTTTTGAAGCGCACATGCCGGTCGTCATTCGGGATCTCGGCGATTTCCTTGCGCTTGGCAAAGGGGAACAGCCAGTTCTTCGGAAACGGCAGGATGTCGGCCATGGGCACGACGATGATCTTGTGCAGACGCGTCTGGCCAAACATCTTGGCCAGCTTGTCATAGGTGACCTTCAGATCCAGGCTGATCATCCAGTCGGCTTCACTGTCATTGATCATGTGGGCAATTTCCCGCTCGGCATAGAGCGGGTTGAAATTCACCACGGTGCCGCCGGCCTTCAGAATGCCGAAGAAGCAGATGACCGAATAAGGCGTGTTGGGCAGGAACAGGCCGACCTTCTGGCCCTTCTTCAGCCCCATCTTCTGCAGGCCCGCCGCGAACCGGTCCACAAGCGACCCGATCTGGGCGTAATTATACTTCTTGTCCAGGAAGTCGATGCAGGGATGGGTGGCGAAGCGGCGCACAGCCTCGTCCAGCATGGCCGGCAGGGACTGGTTGGGCAGGTCGATATCCCAGCTTACGCCCGCCGGATAGCTCTTTTCCCAGATGTGAGCCTGACGATCCTGCGGTGCCTGCTTGGCGGCTTCGGCCATGTCCGTCCTCCCGAATGCTTCTCGATTGGCGCCCGGCAGTGCCGGAGCCCTTTATTGACCTATATCGGTAGCCAATTCGCAACCTCAAGCGATTATTCCGGGTGACGTAACGGAAGGCATGCGGATTTTTCGCAGGGTGGAAGAATTGGCTGTTGCCCCCACGGAATGTCCCCGAAATCAGGCCTTGGCGTGCAAGGCAGCGGTCGTCATCGCCGCGGCCATGATACCAATGTTCGCCAAACCATGGCCTGCGGAAATCACCAGCCATGCTTTCACATGTCCTGCCCGGGCCAGCAGGAAAACATATAGCCATGCCTGGGCGGCAAAGCCGGTGAAGTACCAGCCCCATAACAAGCTGGACTGGCCCTTGTGCATGAAAATGAAAAACAGGCCGGTTGCGACGATAAAGATCACGTCCGGCCGGAAGCGTGGCGGGATCATGCGACTGATGGCGTAAAGCGCGCCCAGCATCGCCGTTTCCAGCAATGGCCCCACCATGACAGTCAATATAAACCAGAAAGGAAGGCGCTCTCTGGCAAAAAACTGATCCGGCGGCGTGCCGGCGAAGCCCACGGCGTAATGGATCAGGCCTTGCCCCGCCCATGGCAGCAGCAGGAACAGCAGCCAGATCAGGGGCAGAACGTACCAACGCAGGCGAAGGGGTGCCCAGACGGTTCCGTCACCGATCTTGGACAGAAGATAGCCCGCATAGACCAGGGACAGCGCAAAACTGGCGATAATGATGAAGGTCATTCACGCCCTTCGCGTTGGATCGTCCTCCGTTCCCTTCAATTCATCACGTATCGTGCCTTCCCACAACTTTTCTCCGCTGATGTGGATTGCCCGGCCAATCATGTGGGCGGACACGGGCGTGGTCAGCAGCAGGAACAGGATGGCAGCGCCGGCACGGGCCAGCACATCGATACCGGGAAAGAACAGCGCCACGGCCAGCAGTGCCAGACCGCAGCCCAGAGCCCCGGCCTTGCTGCTGGCATGCATGCGGGTCAGGGCATCGGGCAGGCGATAGACCCCCAGGGCCGCGATGGCGCAGAACAGGGCGCCGGCCACGGCCAGCAGGCCCACAGCCCCCTGCCAGATCTCAATCCAGGGCATCGTCTTCCCCCTCCCCGGCCTGGCGCCGGGCCGCCGCGCGCTGTTCCATGAACCGGGCATAGGCCACGGTGCCGAAGAAAGCGACCAGCGCCAGGGCGATGGCCGCGTCCAGATAGACAACCCGATCCGTCAGGATGGCCAGCAGGGCGATGAAGGCCACGGCCAGCACACCGAACAGGTCGATGGCGACGATACGGTCACCCAATGTCGGCCCACGCAGCACCCGCACCACCGACAAAGCCAGCGCCAGCAGCAGCAGGACGAAGGACAGGATCAGGCAGCCCGACAGGAACGGCGTCATCGCAGCACCTCCAGGATGCGTCGCTCCATCTCGCGCTTGGTTTCGGCGCGCAAGCGCTCGGGATCGGCAGCGAACATGGCGTGGATGTAAAGCGTGCGCCGGTCGGGCGCCACATCCAGGGTCAGGGTGCCGGGCGTCAGGGTGATGGAACAGGCCAGCAGCGTGATCTCCCAATCCGTCTTCGCGTCCAGCGGAATGGCGATGATGGCGGGGCGGATCGGTTCCCCGATACCCAGTACGCCCTTGGCCACCTTGATCGCCGACAGCCAGATCTCCTTCACCAGCCACAGCGTATAGGCGATGCCGCCCCACAGGCGGCGGAAATAGCGCTGCTGGGGATAAAGCGGCCGGGCCAGCCACAGGATGGCATGAGACAGGACGAAGCCGACGATGAAGCCGCGCAGGCTGAAATCGGCCCCGATGGTCATCCAGCCGATCGCCAGCAGAATATTGATGGCCAGCAGGGTCATGGCGCGGCCCCTGTGGCGGCTTCGGGCTGGACGGCGCCGACCATCGTGGGTGGTTCACGCCCCTGTCCCAGCACCGCGTCGATATAGTCCGTCGGGTCGATCAGGCTGGCCGCCGCCCGGCCGCTGATATTCATCAGCAATTCGGGCCTGAGACCAAAACCCGTCGTCAGAAACGCCAGGATAAGCAGCGGCAGGACCAGCGCCATGCCCGTCCAGCCCTCAACGGGCTGAACAAAGGCGGCCTGGTCCGCTGGATAGGGTTTCCACACCATCTCCATCCAGACCCGGCCCACCAGCCAGATGGTCAGCAGGCCCGTGAACAGCAGGGCCGCGATGGTCGTATAGGCGCCGGCCGACAGGCCCGCCCGCACCAGGGCATATTTGCCCCAGAACCCCGACAGGGGCGGAAAACCCGCCAACGCGGCCATGGGGATGAACAGCAGCACACACAGCCAGGGCGCCAGCTTGAACAATCCCCCCAGGCGGTCATAGCCGGTATGACCACCCGCCATCCGCGCCACCACCCCGGCACCCAGGAACAGCCCAGCCTTCACCACCATGTCATGAACCATGTAGAACACGGCCCCGGCCAGCGCCAGGGGTGTGGCCAGCGCCAGACCGGCCACCATCGTCCCGATATGGGCCACCACCTGCCACGACCAGGCCCGCCGCAGGTCGCGCATGGCCAGGGCGCCCAGCCCGCCCAGGATCATGGTGCCCAGGGCCATCCACAGCAGGATGGCATGGGTCCATTCCCGATCGCCGACAAAGATCAGCGTGAAGACACGGATCAGGGCATAGACCCCAACCTTGGTCAGCAGCGCCCCAAAAATGGCCTGCACCGACGCCGCGGGGGTGTGATAGGCAGCCGGCAGCCAGAAGAAGAACGGGAACAGAGCCGCCTTCATCCCGAACGCGATGATGAACAGCACGGCGACACTGCTCACCAGCCCCTTGTTGGCAACGCCGGGCAGCTTCACAGCCAGATCGGCCATGTTCAGCGTGCCTGTCATCCCGTACAGCAGCGCCACGGCCAGCAACAGGGCTGCCGTCGCCACCAGGTTCATGGCGGCATATTTGACGGCCCCGTCGATCTGTTCGCGGGTTCCGCCCAGGGATAGCAGGACGAAGCTGCTGATCAGCATCACCTCGAACCAGACATAGAGATTGAACAGGTCGCCGGTGATCAGCCCGCCGCAGACACCCGTCATCAGCACCTGGAAGACGGGATGGTATCCGCCGCGTTCTCGCACCGGGTCAATATCGCCCAGGCTGTACAGGCACACGGCGAAGCCCAGCAGCGACGCGATCATGATCAACAGGGCCGACAGTTGATCGGCCACCAGCGTGATACCGAAGGGGGCCGCCCAGGACCCCATCTGCACGACCTGGATGCCATCATCCTGCACGGCGGACATCAGGCATCCGGTCAGAACCATCAACAGGACGCTGCCGGCCAGCGACAGGCCCCGCTGCACCTTCGGCCGCGCCCAGAACACCATGCATAGCGCCGCCGTCGACAGCGGCACCAGGATGGGCGATGCGGTCAGCCAGCCGCTCATGACCGCTCCTCCGGTTCCGCCGCGCGCATGGCGGCCGTGTCCAACGTCCCCATCTCCTGATACGCACGCCAGCCCAGGGCCAGGGCAAAGGACAGAAGCCCGAAACCGATGACAATGGCTGTCAGGATCAGGGCCTGCGGCAGCGGATTGGACACGCCGGCGGCCAGCACCTCTTCCCCACGGCCGATCAGGGGCGGACGGGCCGCGGTCAGGCGGCCAATGGTCAGGATGGCAACATTGATGGCGTTCGACAGCAGGATGACGCCGAACAGCACGCGCAGATATTGCCGTGACAGGAACAGGTAAACGGAAGCGGCGACCATGCCGCCGACGGCCAGGGCCATGATGGCGTTCATTGCCCCTTCCCCTCTTCCATCAGCGACTGGACCATGGACAGGATGCCGCCCACGACGACGAGATAGACGCCGATATCAAAAACCACGGGCGTGCCGATACCGACCGCCCATTTCGCCGTCATGAAACTGTCGCCCCAGGGGGCTGCCACAAAGCCTGACAGCACGCCCATCAGCAGCCCCGCCCCCAGCACGCCGCGTGGATCGGCGCGCAGCATGCGCGTCATGGCCGCAACGCCAAAGGCCAGGGCATGCAGGCAGAAGGCGACAGCGCAGATCAGTCCGCCGACGAATCCGCCACCCGGTTCATTATGGCCGCGCCAAAGGATTAAGACAGAGAACAGGATCATCAGCGGCACCAGCAGCCGCACGCCCGTGCGCAGAATCAGGCTGTCGATCATGGCTTGCCTCCGCCCTTGGCCCGCGCCTTCAGCAGCGCCAGCACGCCCAGACCGGCCGTGGCAATCACCGTGATCTCCCCCAACGTATCGAAGCCGCGGAAATCCACCAGGATGACATTGACGACATTGCGCCCGTGCGCTTCCAGCAGCGAGGTGTCGCCGAAGAAGCGCGTCAGCTCCAGCGACAGGGGCAGTTCCAGAATAGCCAGCATGAGGACGCTGGTCGCCCCGCCCAGGGCCAGCGCGATCAGCCCGTGCAGCAGCCTTGCCGGCGCCGGCCGGTCGGCCCTGCGCGGCAGCAGCGGCAGCCGGGCCAGGACCAGCACCAGGATGATGGCGGTCAGGGTCTCCACCATCAATTGGGTGATGCCAACGTCGGGCGCACCGTAAAGCAGGAAGAACAGGGCCACCGACAGGCCGTTGACCGACAGGGACAGGATGGCCGCCATGCGGGTGGTGGCGCGCAGGGCACCCGCGGCGCCGGTCAGCATCAGCACGGCCAGGGCGACGCCCAGCCAGTCGTCCGGCACGATGGTGATGGCGCCGGGCAGCACCAGTCCGTCGCGCGCCCACAGGGTCGCGACCAGCAGCAGCGCCATGGACGCGAAGATGATGGTCAGATAGCGGTGCAGAAGCCCGCCCTGCAATCCCCCCGTGACCCAGCGGGCCAGCCCATCGCCGGCCGCCAGCAGCCGGTCCCAGGCCCGGTCGTGATCGATGCGCGTGATGCGCTGAAGCGCCGCCAGACCCGCCCGCACCGGACGCAGCGCAAGATAGCCGATCAGCCCCAGCATCACGGTCAACGCTGTGAGGCCCAGGGCCGGTGTCAGCCCGTGCCACAGATGCAGTTCAACGGGCACTGCCGCTCCACGGATCGTTGATGCCGTGGCCGACAGCAAGGGGGCTGGCAGTGCCGCCCACAGGCCGAACAGCAGGGAAAGCGACGCCAGCACAGCCGGACCGCTCCACAGCGCCGATCCCCCTTCATGCGCCCTGGCGGCGGCAGGCGACGCCTTTCCCAGAAATGGCTTCACAAAGACCAGACCGGCAGCACCGATCATGCTGGCATTGGCCAGGATCAGAGCCGCCTGCGGCAGCCACAGTCCGCCCTGCCAGACGGCTTCATAGATCAGTTCCTTGGAAATGAAGCCCAGCAGGGGCGGCAGGCCCGCCATGGACAAGGCTGCCAGCCCCATGAACAGGCCCGTAATGGGCATGTGCCGCAACAGACCGCCCAGTTCGCCCACCTCCCGCGTACCGGTGCCATGGTCGACAGCGCCGGCCGCCATGAACAAGGCGCCCTTGTACAGACTGTGCGCCAGCAGGAAGGCCGCGAAGCCGGACAGCGCACCCGGCGTCCCGATGCCCAGCAGCAGCATCAGCACGCCAAGCGCCATCAGGGTCGTGTATGCCAGGATCTTCTTCAGATCGGTGGAACGCAGCGCCATGGCCCCGCCCCACAGGGCCGTCACCCCGCCGGCCACAACCAGCGCCCAGAACCAGATCGGCGTCCCGCCCAGTGACGGATGCAGCCGCGCCAGCAGATAGACGCCAGCCTTCACCATGGTCGCGGAATGCAGGTACGCGCTGACCGGCGTCGGGGCGTCCATGGCGTTGGGCAGCCAGAAATGGAACGGCACCTGTGCCGATTTGGTGAAGGCGGCCAGCAGCAGCAGTCCCATGATGGCGGGATAGAAGGCATGACCGGTGACGTTCACGCCCCCGGCCAGAATGCCGGACAGGGTCCATTCCCCCGTCACCAGCCCCAGCAGCACCAGACCGGCCAGCAGCGCCATGCCGCCGCCGCCCGTCACCAGCAATGCCTGCAGTGCCGAGCGCCGGGACCGCGCATTCTCGTGGTTGAAGCCGATCAGCAGAAAGCTGGTGACGCTGGTCAGTTCCCAGAAAACGAACAGCGCAATGATGTCATCGGCCGTGACCAGTCCCAGCATGGAAGCCATGAAGGCCAGGATGAAAAGCTGGAACCGTCCCAGATGCGGGTGACCCTGCAGATAGCCGCCGGCATAGATGACGATCAGGCCGCCAATGCCGGCGACCAACAGCGCAAACAGCAGCGACAGCCCATCGAGGCGGAAAGACAGGGCCACGCCCAGGCTGGGGGCCCAGGCCATGGTCTCCAGCACCGGTTGGCCGGACAGGACCGCGGGCAGCTGCGCGGCAAAGCAACCGGCAATGACCAGCGGGACCAGCCCGATCAGCCAATGGGCCGCGGACGGCACCGCGCGTGTCAGACTTGGCGCCAGAAAGGCGGAAAAGACGATCGCGAGAATGGCAGCCAGGATCAAAACGCGCCCACCTTCCGGTTACGGGTCCGTGGGGCGCAGTATAGGGATCAAGCCCCGCCCTTCAACCGAAACCGGCCGGGCGGGGACTTAATCCGGCAGATCAGTGATGGCCGTGGCCGCCATGATGGCCATGACCGCCATCGCCTTCCGGCGCCTTGATGGCGGCAACGCAGATGGCGGCCAGGACGCTGGCGGCGAAGAACAGGCCGATGGCAGCGAAGCTCATGTGGTATCTCCCAAACCCGGTAATCCGCCGCAAACCTAGCGGGCGGCGCCGGCGGGTGCAACCGTCACGGCGACAAGGGTGCAGCCAGCCATTCGCGCATCAGCATCGTCACCTTCGCCGGCTGTTCCAGCGGCGCCAGATGCCCGCAATGGTCCAGCATCTCCAGCCGCGCCTGGGGGATGAGCGCTGCGATCTCCTGGGACCGGTCCGGTGGTGTCTGCTGGTCGTCAGCGCCGACGATAATCAGGGTGGGCACGGCAATGGAGGACAGGCCGGGCCGGCTGTCCGGGCGCGACAGGATGGCCGATTGCTGCCGGCAAAAGGCATCGCGCCCCACCCGTTCCGTCATGGCCAGCACCACACCGCCGATTTCCGGCACATCGACATGGTCGGGATGAACCTGCGTCGCCAGCAGGCGGGGGGACATGCCCTTGAACTTGCCCATGCGCGCCAGCTTCACCAGGGCCGTGCGCCGCTGGCGCTGTTCGTCCGTGTCGGCCCGCGCACTGGTATCCACCAGACAGAGCCGGGTCACCCGCGCCGGTGCTTGACGCAGAATCTCGAAGGAGACATAGCCGCCCATCGACAGGCCGGCCAGCGCGAACCGCGGCGGGGCATGGGCCAGGACGACCGCCGCCAGCGCCGCCACCGAGTCCTGCCCGGTCAGGTCCGGAACATGACAATCCGCGATATCGGACAGACCCGATAGCTGATGCGCCCACAGCGCGCGGTCGCATAACAGGCCCGGAAGCAATAGGAGGGGCTGCCTTGCGTCCTGCGGGGGGTGGCTCATCGCCCGTAATCCTTGCTAACAAAGGCCGAAATTGATATCGAAGGCGCGACCGTAATCGATGTGTGCCGCCGACGCCAATGCCGGGGACGCAAGGTTGTCACCGGTCATTGCTGATCGCCGCCGACGTCACGGTGTTGTAATTCGACGTCGTCTCCAGACTGATGAAGGTCTAATGCTGTTCTCGGAACTTGGACTCGGGTCCGAAGTCCTGCGCGCCGTTGAAGAAGTCGGCTACACCACCCCCACGCCGATTCAGGAAAAGGCGATTCCCTGGGTGTTGCAGGGCCGCGACGTGCTCGGCTGTGCCCAGACCGGCACAGGCAAGACCGCCTCCTTCACACTGCCCATGATCGAAATCCTGGGGCGCGGCCGTGCCAAGGCGCGCATGCCCCGCTCGCTGATCCTGGAGCCGACGCGCGAACTGGCCGCCCAGGTGGCAGAGAATTTCGAGCTGTATGGCAAGTACCACAAGCTCTCCATGGCCCTGCTGATCGGTGGCGAATCGTTCGGCGACCAGATCAAGAAGCTGGAACGCGGCGTCGACGTGCTGATTGCCACGCCGGGCCGCATGATGGACCTGTTCGACCGCGGCAACATCCTGCTGACCGACATCAAAATCCTGGTGATCGACGAAGCGGACCGCATGCTGGACATGGGGTTCATCCCGGATATCGAGCGCATCGTCGGCCTGCTGCCGAAGAAGCGCCAGACCCTGTTCTTCAGCGCCACCATGCCGCCGGAGATCAAGCGTCTGGCCGACAAGTTCCTGACCACCCCGGAAGAGGTGACGGTCAGTGCGCCCGCCAGCACGGCCATCACCGTGGCCCAGCATCTGCTGGTCGTGGATGAGCAGGACAAGCGGGAGGCACTGCGGCGCCTGATCGCCACGGACGATGTGAAGAACGCCTTCATCTTCTGCAATCGGAAGAAGGATGTGGACATCGTCTATGGCTCGCTGGCCAAGCACGGCTTCAATGCCGGCGCGCTTCATGGCGACATGGTCCAGTCGAAGCGGACGGAGACGCTGGAAGCCTTCAAGGCCGGCAGCATCGACCTGCTGGTCTGTTCCGACGTGGCGGCACGCGGCATCGACATTTCCAATGTCAGCCACGTCTTCAATTTCGACACGCCGCATCATTCCGAAGACTATGTCCACCGCATCGGCCGCACGGGCCGCGCCGGCAAGCTTGGCCGCGCCTTCACCATCGCCACGCCGGAAGACGGCAAGCTGGTGCAGGCCATCGAGAAGCTGATCGGCAAGGAAATCCCGCGCTTCACCATCGAGGGCGTTGCGACGGCCGAACTCTCCTTCGACGCCGACCCGCGCCGTCGCGGCCGCGGCGGCCCGAAGAAGGACGAGTCGCGCCGTGGCAGGGACAGCCGTGGCGGCCGGGGTGAGCATCGTCATGCCCACGTTCCGGTCGAGGCCATCGAGGCGGCCGTGGAAGCGCACGAGCCGAAGCGTGAACGGCCGGAGCGTCAGGAAACCCGCAGCGAGGGCCGCGGTGACCGCCATCGTGAACGGCCCGAAAGCCGTCCGGAAGGTCGTCCCGAGGGTCGTGGCGAAGGGCGGCCTGAGGGTCGTCCCGACGGTCGGCCTGAGGGGCGCGGCGAGTTCCGCCGTGACGATTACCGCCGTGAACGCGATGATCAACGTCGCGACCGCCGTCCGCGTCGCGACGATATGGATGATGATCGCGGTCCGCCCGTCGTCGGTTTCGGCGACGATGTGCCGGCCTTCATCCTGCGCGCCGCGCGTCCACCCAAGGCACCGGCTGTCGTGGAAGTCGTGGATAACGAGGCGTCAGAGGCCTGACCCCCATGCAGACCATCTTCGTCCAGGTAAAATGCGAACTGGGCCGCGCCTATGACGTGGCCGATCTGGCTGTGCAGAGCGTCCCGGAAGTGTCGGAGGTGCATTCCATCTCCGGCCAGTACGACCTGATGATGAAGTGCTTCCTGGAGGATGGTGAGGATATCGGGCATTTCGTGACTGGACAGATTCAGACCCTGTCCGGAGTGAAGGACACCTTCACCATCATCACCTTCAAGGCCTTCACCTGACCTGATGTTTTTCAGCGTGGCGACATGAAAAAGGGGGAGCGACCGTCCGGTCGCTCCCCCTTTTTCGTTTGTCGGCGGGCAGGGGGTGCAGGGCGCCCCCTGCCCTTTATCACCGATCCGTGCGTTCCGCCCCAAGGATCAAGGGAAGCGGCAGATGGTGCCGGTCACCTCGACGAAGGAGCGGGCGCCGGGCGCTACCGTCATGCGGACTTCCTTGTCGGCCGTGATCAACGTGCGTTCCAGGGGCAGAACGCCCTCCATATCCACCGTCTTGCCCGAGGCGTCGATAATCTGGATCTTTACGGGCTTGGCCGGGTCGTACCAGGCCTCCGGGCTGCCACCCGTATTGCGGGCGGGCACACCCTCGCCGGAAACGGTGATGGCGCCATCGGCAAAGGCCACCTGGCTGTTGGCGCCCTTATAGATGGGCGTCGGGAGGACAAATCGCTTGGTTTCAGCGCGCGAGCAGGAGCGCGGGTTGCTGGTCTGCTCAATGACGAAAGCCATGCGGTCGGGGTTCACACCCTCGGCCAGCTTGCGCGCCACCAGTTCATTCAGCTTGGCCAGTTCGCCACTGGGCACCTCGCGCTGCAACCGGATCTCCAGCTCATTGGCACGGATTTCCTGGGTCTGGGCGATCTGCTGAAGCTGCTGGGCGCGCTTTTCAGCCTTGTCGCGGGCCGCAACCATGTTGGCCAGTTCCTCCTGCATGGAGCCTTCGCGCGATCTCAACTGTTCGACACCGACCAGATAGGAGAAACCGGCAACGACACCCAGCAGGGCCAACCACAGGCCGACCTTGCCAAGCCGGCTCCAGAAACGGCGACGGTAGCGCCGATGGTGATCGTAAAGACCGTAGCTCATCGCCTGCACAAGCTAAATCAACGGAAAGGGCGCGTGCCCGTCACCGGACGCGCGCCCCGCGACCCTACTCCACCCGGTCACATAATTACAAGCCGGGGCCGTCAACCCTTGGGCAGCGCCTTCTCGATGGCAGCGGACAATTCGGCGGATTCAGGCGTCACCTTGGAGGAAAAAGCCTCAATCAGCTTGCCATCCGTGCTGATCAGATATTTGTGGAAATTCCACTTCGGCTCGCCCTTCTGCGCCGCCAGCCACTTGTAGAAGGGGTGGGCAGCGTCGCCCTTCACCGGTTCCTTCGTGGTCATGGGAAAGTCGATGGCGAAATTGACGTCACAGAATTCCTTGATCTCCTTGGCGGAACCCGGCTCCTGCCCGCCGAAATCATTGGACGGCACGCCCAGCACGATCAGGCCCTTGTCCTTGTACTTTTCCCACAGAGCCTCCAGCCCCTTATATTGCGGGGTGTAGCCGCACATGGAGGCGGTGTTGACCACCAGCACAGCCTTGCCGCGATAGCTGTCCAGCTTCAAGGCGCCACCTTCGATGGCCGTGAAACTGAAATCATAGGCGTCTTCCGCCCGCGCCGCATCCGTCATGCCGATCATCCCCATCATTGCCAGACCACCGGCCAGGGCCAGGACGGCCCGACGGCCCGCAAACCAGGACTTGCTGTTCATGCTGCACCTTGCGTCAGAGAGGTTTCCAGAATGTAGTACGCGGAACCGTCCCGTCCAGTCTTCTCCCCCGCAATCACAGGCGCATGGCCACCTGCTTGGGATCGGCATTCCGGGCCAGACACTTGGCCAGGGCATCCGCCCGCTCCGCCGTCGCCTCTTCACCGGGCTTCGATGCCTGGACATAGGCGGCGCACCCGGCAAAATGCGGATGTTCATCGGCCACCTGCAGGGGCGGCATCACCATGTCCGGACCGGAGCAGGCGGCCAGCCCCAGACATAGTGCCAACAACATGACAAAGCGGCCCATCGCCGCCTCCCTTGCGGTTTCAAATCAGATGCTGAATTGAAACGTTCCGGGGCTTGCGGCGCAGTGACAGGCCGCACAGAGTGAGATTGATGTCTTCGCGCAAAGGAGAGTGCCATGGCGCCCCTGGTTCCGCCCACCCTGACATTGGCCGCCGATCACAGCCGCCTTGTTTTTATCGACCTTCAGGACCGGCTGCTGAAAGCGATCGATGGGGCCGACACCGTGGTGGCCCGCGCCCTGGTGCTGGCCCGCGCGGCGGAACGGCTGGGCGTGCCGATGGCAGCGACGGAACAGAACCCGGGTGGCATCGGCCCCACCACCCAGACCTTGGGCGCCCTGGTGCCCCGCCGCTTCGCCAAGGTTCACTTCTCCGCTGCGGAAGAGGCAGATTTCCTGGGGTGGACGGCGGGCGGCGGCACCGTCATCCTGGCCGGCACGGAGACCCATGTCTGCGTGCTGCAAACAGCACTCGGCCTGAAGGCGCTGGGGCTGCGCACGACCGTCGTGGCTGATGCCTGCGGGTCGCGCCAGGCCGCCGACAAGCAGGCCGCCCTGGACCGCCTGCGCTTCCACGGGGTGGAGATCGTGACGACGGAAATGGTCGTGTTCGAATGGCTGCACCGCTATGATCGGCCGGAATTCAAGGAGCTGCTGCGGCTGATCAAGTAACCAGCCCTTCGTTACCCCTGCACATAATCCAGGGGCAGTTCGGTCGTGTATTTCAGACATTCCATGGAAAAGCCTGCGGAGACATCCGACAGGTCCACCACCTTGATCAGCCGCTTATAAAGCGCATCATAGCCGGCAATGCTGTCGACCATGAACTTCACCATATAGTCGATATCGCCCGACATGCGGTGCAGTTCGATCACCTCCGGGAAGCGGCTGACGCCTGCGGCGAACTTCTCCAGCCACTCTTCCGAATGATTGGCGGCACGGATCAGGATGAAGCCTGTCAGCCCCAGATTGAGCTTGCGTGGATTCAACAGCGCCACCCGCTTGCGGATCACGCCTTCATCCTCCAGCCGCTTGATGCGACGCCAGCACGGGGTCTGTGACACACCGGCCCGGTCCGCAATCTCCGCCACAGAGCCGGAGGCATCCTGTTGCAACGTTGCCAGGATCTTCAGGTCGATGCTGTCCAAAATATTCTCCATTCCTGCACTTGTGTAGGAAATTATCACATCATCCGCAGCATGCGCCCACAGGATTTGGAGAAAAATCGACGCGGTTCGTTGCTATGTTTTCCCCATCAGATTTTCAGGGGAATGGGTCATGCTGCACCGTCTGTTCAACGAACATCCGGCCTCCGTGGGCGAAAGCTATCTGGCGCACATGGGGCAGGCCTTTTCGTTCGGCGCCACCATGATCCTGGCCGGCATCGCCTGCCTGCTGCATGGGTTCCTGCCCTTCCTGTTCACCCGTACCGGCAGCAACGCCATCCGCCGGCTGCACACGCGCATGGTCACCCATCGTGACCGGCGCATGGCGCCGGTGGACGGAAAGCCCGCCTGATGAGCATGGGCTCGCTCGCCAGCGCGCCGGCGCGGCTGCCGCTGTGGAATGCGGTGCGCGCACCCTTGCCGGGGCTGCTGCTGGCCGGCACTGTGGCGCTGGCGTCAGCCCATCTGGCCGCGTGGCAGGGCGGGCCCGTCATGCTCTATGCCCTGCTGATCGGCATGGGCTTTCATTTCCTGGCCATCGACACGCGCTGTCAGCCCGGCATCACCATCGCCACCAAGCCGGTGCTGCGCCTGGGCGTGGCCCTGCTCGGCGTCAAGGTCACGCTGGCTGACATGGCCGGTCTTGGCTGGGGCGCCATCGGGCTGTCGGTCTCCGCCCTGCTGGTGGCCCTGCTGGGCGGCTATGCCCTGGGCCGCGCGCTGAAGCTGGAACGCACCCATGCGCTGCTGTCGGCGGGGGCGGTCGCCATCTGCGGTGCGTCGGCAGCCCTGGCCATCGCCGCGGCATTGCCCGCCCGCCGCCAATGCGAAAAATCCACGCTGCTGGTCGTGGTCGGGGTCACGGCCCTGTCAACCCTGGCCATGCTGGCCTATCCGCTGCTGACGCGCCTGATCGGGCTGGACGACACCCAGGCCGGCTTGTTCTTCGGCGCCACCATCCATGATGTGGCGCAGGTGGTGGGGGCGGGCTATCTGGTGTCCGACCACGCGGCGGAGGTGGCGGCCGTCACCAAGCTGATGCGGGTCGCCTGCCTGGTGCCCGTAGTGCTGATCATCACTTGGCTGTTCCGCGGCAGGGGCGCCGACGACAAGGCTGCCGCACCGCCCTTCCCCCTGTTCCTGCTGGGTTTCCTGGCCCTGATGGCAGCCAACAGTGCCGGGCTTTTCCCCTCCACCCTGGTGGCGGGGCTGGGCGAACTGTCGCGCGCCTGCCTGATCACGGCCGTGGCAGGGCTGGGCATGAAGACCAGCCTGCGTTCCATGGCGGCTCTGGGCCCGCGCCCCGTCGCGGCACTGGCCCTGACCACGCTGCTGATGGCCGCCTACGCACTGGGCTTCATTCTGCTGACGGCGGCGGTATAAAAAAACCTGTCCGCCGGGTTGCCCCGACGGACAGGGTGCAGACCCCCGGGCCGCTTTGCGCCGGCCCCGGGGTGGGAGAACTTCTTACAACACCTGCCGCAACCGATCCGCCACCAGCGCAATGGCCTCGCGCCCCACCGGCAAACTGCCGGCGAATGACATGAAGCCGTGGAAGGTACCGGGGAAATCCACATGCTCCGCCTGTCCCCCGGCATCGCGCAGCCGCTGGGCATAAAGCGCCCCTTCATCGCGCAGCGGGTCAAACCCACCCGTCACGACCAAGGCCCGCGGCAGGCCGCGCAGATCAGGCGCCATCAGGGGCGACACTGCCGGCAGGACGGCCAAAGACGGGTCGGGCAGATAGTTCTTCTTGGCCCAGGCGATACCCTCGCGGGAGAGGAAATACTCACCATTGCCATTGGTGGTCCGGGATACCAGCCGCGGATCGCTGTCCAGCAGGGTCAGCACGGGGTACAACAGCACCTGCAACCGCGGCCGCAGCTCCGCCGGAGACAGCAGCAGGCAAACGGCCGCCGCCAGCGTACCGCCGGCACTGTCGCCACCGATGGCCAGACGCATGGGGTTGCCGCCGTGCCAGCCGATTTGTGACAGGGCCCAGCGCGTGGCGTTCAGCGCGTCATCCAGCGGCGCCGGGAACGGATGTTCCGGTGCCAGCCGGTAGCCGACGGAGACGATGAGGCAGCCCGCCTGCGCCGCCATGTGCGACAGCATGGCGTCATAGCAGGCGAGGCCCCCCATGCTCCACCCGCCGCCATGGAAGAACAGCAGGGTGGGCAACGGACCGGTCGCCCCCACAGGACGATAGAGGCGCAACGGCAGTTGGTGATCGGTCAGGGCCAGGCTTTCCAGGCGGATGGCGACATCCTGGGAAATCGGCCCGCCCAGCTGGCTGAACAGCGCGTCATAGTCGCGACGGGCAGCCGCCATGTCGATATCGTCGATGGCGGTGCCGCCCGCCTGCCGGAATGTCTCCAGCAGGGCCAGCGATTGCGGATCCAGACCCAAGGCAGGCCCCCGTCAGTAGCGATATTTCAGGCTGAAGGACCAGGTGCGCGGCGCGCCGTAATAGGCGAGCTGATAGCCCATGCTGTCCGACAGGTCGAAGCCATGGGTGATGTAGCGCTTGTCCAGCAGGTTGCGCACACCCATCTGGGCGGTCCAATGATCGTCGGCCGTTTCGAACGCCAACTGGGCGTTCAGCAGCGTATAGCCCTTCTGGGCCAGGATCTCGCTGCTGGACACGGTGGGGTAGGTCTTGGACCGGTATTCGGCATCGGCATCAAAGACCAGATCGCCGGCATCGAACACCGGATGGCGCCAGTTCAGGCCCAGCCGATAGCTGGTCTTGGGCGAATTGACGGGCGTGCGCAGCGCGGCAATGTCCTTGCCGCCCGGCCCGATATATTCGTCATATTTGGCACTCATCAGGGCGATGGTGCCGGTCAGGGTCACTTCCCGTGACACCCGCGCATTGGCCTCCACCTCCAGGCCCCGGGTCGTGGCGGCACCGGCATTGGTGAACAGGGCGGCGAAGCTGCCCTTGGCATCCGCCACGAAGCTGGAAAGCTGCAAATCCTTGTAGTCGTTATAGAAGGCCGCAAGGTTCAGCGTCGCGCGCCCGTCCCACAGGGTGGATTTCAGCCCCGCCTCGTATGACCACATGGTTTCCGGATCATAGGGCACGGCTTGGGTGGCGTCATTGGATCGGCCGTCGAACCCGCCGCTCTTGAACCCGCGGGCGGCACTGGCATAGGCCATGACGTCGTCATTGATCTTGTAATCAACACCGACCTTGGGCGACAGCGACGACCAGTCGCCATCGGTATCGACATTGGTGATCAGCAGGCCGCCACCCATCCTGGTCGGCACGGGGGCCGCAGGCGCCAGGAATTCCTGGGTGCGGCGGAAATCCTTCTTTTCATAGGTATAGCGAAGCCCCGCCGTCAACGACAGCGCATCGGTCAGGTGATAGCTGCCCTGGCCGTACGCCGCATAGGACTTGTTGGTCTGGTCGTTCAAGGACGCCGTGACCAGACTGATGACGGGACCGTAAAGCCCGCTCAAGGTCTCGTCATGTTCGCGGAAATAATAAAGCCCGAAGACCCCATCGAACCGGTCGCTGCGCACATTGGCCTGGAATTCCTGGCTGAACTGCTTCTGCGCCTCGTCCACATAGACGCCGAAGATGGCGGCCTTGGTGGCATCCAGGTCCAGATGCGTGTCGTAATCCATCGTGCGATAGGCGGTGATGGATTTCAGCGTCAAGGCGTCATTGACGTCATAGCCGATATTGGCCGCCGCCCCGCGCACCTTCAGCTTGTTCAGGTCGTTGAAATCGGCATCCACCTTCAACGGCGTGCGGCTGGCGGCCGTGCCGAACACGGGCGTGGCGCGGGCCGGCGTGCGGGAGGTATCGGGCGTGTCGTCCGACCCGTCGACCGACAGGGTGACGGACAGCGCCTCGCTGGGGGTGCCATGCAGGGCCAGGCGCCAGGCGAAGGTGTCCTTGTCGCCATCATCCTTGCCATCCACGGAATTGGTGGCATAGCCATCGCGCGACAGATAGGCGACGGCGGCACTGGCGGCCAGCTTTTCCGGGATCAGGGCGCCGCGCAGGCTGGCCTTCACGTCCAACCGGTCATAGGAACCGCCCGTGACTTCCAGCGCCGCCGCCGTGCGGTCGTCGGGCTGCTTGGACACGAACTTGACGGCGCCGCCGATGGTGTTGCGACCGTAGAGCGTGCCCTGCGGCCCGCGCAGTACCTCGATCCGCTCCACATCGAACACATCCAGGAAGGCACCCTGGGCCCGGCCCAGATAGACATCGTCGACATAGATGCCGACACCGGGGTCCGCGAAGGCCAGGCTGTCGATCTGGCCGACGCCGCGGATATAGACGACGGCGTTCGACGCGTCGCCTTCATGCAGGGTCAGGTTCGGCACGGCGGCCTGCAAATCGCCCAGATTGGCGGCGCCCAGCCGTTCCAGCATGTCGGCCGACAGGGCCGTGACGGCCACGGGCGCATCCTGCAACCGTTCCTCCGACCGGCGGGCCGTCACCACAATCTCTTCCAGCGTCAGGCTGTCGGCAGCCGGCTGCTGCTGCGCCATGGCGGGCAGTGCCGCCAGCATCGCCGTTCCCGTCAGCAGAGCCATGGTGTGGGGGTGGCGCGGTGCGCGTGTCTTGGCCATCTTCCGTCCCTGTATGTTCTGTATTGTCCACCACCGGTCGCGTCCAAAAAGGATACGCCAGCGTTATCCACACCATGGCGTGGGGAGCCGGTCCGGATATACAGAAGAGACAGCGGACATGATTGCCGCAAATTCTGCGCCTATTGTGCGGATGCGAACGGGACCGTCAATCCGCGCCGATCGTGTCCCGCGCCATCTGCAAGGTGCGGCTGAAATGACCGCGGATCACCTGTTCCAGCTTGGGCGTGGGCACAACGAAGGCGTTGCGCCCATCCAGATCAGCCTTGCGCTTTTCCAGATAGCCGTCATCGACGGCACGCTTGATCCGATCCTCCCGCGTGCGGTTGGACCCCGATTTCATGGTCTGGCAGGCCGCACTGACCGTCAGCGGCGCATGCCGCCAATGGGCCACGGTGCAGCCCACGAACAGGTACCAATATTCCTGGGTGAAATAGCCGGGCCTGTTCTCGAACGCCCGGTCCCAATCGCGTGCGTAATTTTCCAGGAAATCCAGCCAGCGGAACAGGTCCTGATCGCTGATATCCCTGGTCGTCATGCCGCTCACTGCTGTTGTTGACCGAACACGGAGCCGGAGATGGCGGGGCTCATGAACTCGCCCAGGTTCTTCAGCACCACGCGGAAGAACAGGCGGTCACCCGTATCGATACCGGTACGCCTTGTATAATCCCGTTCGCCCACCAGTTGGAAGGTCAGGCATTCCTCCTGATAGGTCAGGGTGGCGCTGCTCAACACCGGTCCGCCGCCGGCGGCCAGGTCACGGCGGTGATTGATGCCGATTGACCAGCGGTCGGTAATGGCCGAACTGATGCCCAGCGTCAGTTCCTCGCGGTTACGGGTGGCCAGACCGTCATCCTGGGTCAGCTTGTCCAGATAAACGTATGAACCGGTCACGCGGAACTGCGAAGGACCGAACACGCCATACACATCGTGCAGCCGCTGCGCCAGATTGTGGCTGTCCAGACGGAAGGAGTAGGAAACATCCATCCAGGGGCTGGGCGTCAGTTCCACCTTGCCCACCACATCGGACGTGCGGCGGCGCAGACCGGACCCGATGGGGAAATCAGTATCGCCCTTCAGCTTCTGGCTCTGGCCCAGGAAAATATTGCTGGACCCGCCGCCAAAGCCGAAGAAGCCCGCCTTCACACCGTAGGTGACGCGCTGCCCTCCCTCCAGCCGGTCAATGCCGGGGTAGCGCGAGGTCTGGAACAGGTTCGTGTAATCGAACTCGATATCCTGGCTGTCTTCGTTGGGGATGTTTGAACTGTTGCTGATATTGGGGGCGGCTGACAGCATGACCAGCGGCTCGATCAGGGTCTGCACCGTGTCATCCTGGCGCGCCAGCGGGTATGAGAGGGTCCAGTCCGCATGGGCGAAAGGCCGTACCCGCGTCTTGTCGCCGTCCGCCACCGTGCCATCGGCATAGTGCAGGTTGCTGACCCAATAGGCGTCGGTCCGCGCCTGGGCATTCATCGTCGACACCAGACCAAAATTGGTGATGTCGTCCCGTCGCCAGCCGACCGAACCGGACAGGCGGCGCGTGTCATTGCCATCATTGCGCAACAACGACAGGAAGCCTGCATCCGCCGACCAGCGCCCCCCCAGAATTCCACCCGGCTCACCCAGCGCGCTGTAGGTGACCATGGGCAGGACCAGCGGCTCCTCCTCCGGATTGTTGGGGCGCAGGTCCTGGAAATCATAGACATTGATGGACAGGTAGTTGCGCGCATCGAACTGTTCGACATAGGCGCGGCTCGCCAGAATATCTTCCCGGCTGTAATCATAGCGGCGCAGGAAGGTGTCGTCGGTCACGCGGCGCAGGTCGAAACCCCAGCGCCATTGATCATCGATATCGAACCGGCCCGTGCCGAAGACATAGCCCCGGAATTCCTTGTCCGTCACCACGCCGGATGTCGTGTCGCGCGCCCGGTCGGCATAGGTGCCGCTGGCATTCAGTGTCAGGCTGCCCGTGGCGAAGCGCTGGCGATATTCGCCGCCCAGCAGCAGCTTGTCCTTCACGCTGGGCACGACTTCCAGGGTGAAGTCCTTCGACTCGTCGATATCGAAGAAATAATAGAGCCTGGCATAGGTGCCCAGATCGGAACTGATGCCGCCGCTGGGCGCCAGAAAGCCGCTGCGCCGTTCCACCGTCGGGTCCGGATGCCCGAAGAAGGGCAGCCACATGACCGGCACGCCCGCCACTTCCAGCGTCGCGTCCCGGTAATAGACGTCGTGATTGCCCTGGTCATGGGTGATACGGGCGGCGCGGATCTGCCAGATGGGCGGGCGCGACGGATCCTCGGCGCACAGTTCGCACGGGGAATAGACGGCATTTTCCATGCGGGTATAGCGACCGTCCAGCCGCTCACCCTGCATGGCCGCGAATTTGGAATTGTCCGACAGCAGCACGCGGACCTGATCGACGAAGCCTTTCTGCAGATCGTCGGTCAATTCCAGGTAGTTGGCGAACAGCACCTCGCCCGTCGGCTCCAGGATGGAGACATTGCCCGACGCGGTGACGACATTGGTCTTTTCTGAAAAGCTGACGGTGTCGGCCAGCAGCAGCCGCGCACCCTGGCTCAGTTCCACATGGCCGCGCGCGGTGACGATGCCCAGGTCATGATCATAGTCCACCTGCTCGGCCGACAGCAGCACGGGCTGGCCCGTCTCCTTGGCGGACGGGTCAGCCGCCGGCTGATCGGCGGCAAGGGCGGGAGCCACCAGCCCATACGCCAGCGCCGTGGACAGAAGCAGGCGGCGAAGGAAGCGGGCGGTCGTCATCTGATTGGGCATCTCGATCACTGGCATCGTCGCTAGCTTGTCCCCGACCACACAGATCGTGTCAACTAAAGCCACCCACGGCGCATCCGCGCTATGTTGTCGTTGCGGGGCATGCTGATAAGGGGCTGTGGCATGGATTGGAACGATCTGCGGCATTTTCTGGCCGTGGCGCGGCTGGGCGGCCTGTCGGCGGCGGCCCGCGCCAGCGGCGGCAGCCCCGCCACGATCGGCCGGCATATCCAGTCGCTGGAGAATTCGCTGGGCGTCGCCTTGTTCGAACGGCTGCGCGACGGCTATGTGCTGACGCCCGCCGGACGCGACCTGCTGATCCGGGCCGAAGCGGCGGAAGCGGCCATTGACGCCGTGATGCGCGGGGCCGATGCCGATGATGGCGGGCTGCGCGGCACCGTGCGGCTGGCCACGGCGGAGGCGACAGCCGCCTACCTGATCGCCCCCGCCCTGCCGGCCTTGCGCGCCGCCCATCCTGACCTGACGCTGGAAATCGTGACCGGTGTCTCGGTCGTCAGCCTGTCGCGCCGCGAAAGCGATCTGGCCCTGCGTCTGGTCCGGCCGGACCAGGGCGACCATGTCCGCCGCCGCGTCGGCACCCTGGGCTTCGGCTTTTACGCAGCCCCGGCTCTGGCGGAACAGGCCGGGGGCGATCCGTGGACGCTGCCGCTGGTAGGGTGGGACCCGACCATGGCGCATCTGCGCTCCGCCGAATGGCTGCGCAAGTTCGGGCGGGGGCCTATTGCGGCCACGGCCGGCACCATGAATGTGCAGATTGCCCTGACGGTCGCCGGCGTCGGGGCCGCCATCCTGCCCTGTCTGGCCGCCGATGCCGTGCCGGGGCTGGTGCGGCTGGTCGGGCCTGACCAGATCGGGTTCCAGGATCTGTGGCTGGTCGCCCATGCCGACCTGTCGCGCGTGGCCCGTGTGCGGGCGGTGATGGACTTTCTGGGCGACCTGTGTCGGGACCATGCAGCCCGGTTGCGGGGCATCTGACGGCTTTTCATTTTTGAAAAATAATTGATCATTGACCACTATTTCTGAAACAACTGTCAGGGCGTATCCCGATTGGCATCGCTTGCCACGCAATCGGGAGAACATCATGAGCGTGATCGTCGAACTGACGGGCCTGGGCGGCCCGGAAAACCTTGTTGCGCGGGAGATTGACCTGCCTGCGCCCGCCGCCGGTGAGGTCAGGCTGCGCCACACCGCCATCGGCTTCAATTACCTGGACGTCTATCTGCGCCAAGGCGTCTATCCCGTCGCCCTGCCCGCCGTGCTGGGGGTGGAGGCGGCGGGTGTGGTGACGGCGGTGGGTGAGGGGGTGACGGGTGTCCGCCCTGGCGACCGCGTCGCCTATGCCGGCCCCACCGGCGCCTATGCCAGCGAACGCAACATCGCTGCCCGCCATCTGGTTCCCCTTCCTGATGGTGTCAGCGACCAGGCGGCGGCCGCCCTGATCTTCAAGGGTCTGACGGCCCACATGCTGGTCCGTCGCGTCCATCGGGTGGCAGCAGGCGATACGGTGCTGGTGCATGCCGCCGCCGGTGGCGTGGGGCAGATCCTGTCGCGCTGGTCCAAGGCGCTGGGCGCCACCGTCGTCGGCACCGTGGGCAGCGAGGCGAAGATTACCGCCGCCAAGGCCGCAGGCGCCGACCATGTGGCCGTGCTGGGCCGCGACGATGTGCCGGCCCTGGTCCGGGTGGCCTCCGACGGTATCGGCGCGGCTGTCGCCTATGACAGCGTGGGCCGCGACACAGTGGAGGCCAGCCTGGGCAGCCTGCGCCCCTTCGGCATCTTCGCCTCCTTCGGGCAGGCCTCGGGCGAGGTGCCGCCGATCAGCGCCGGGCAGTTGCGCCAGCATGGCTCAGCCTTCTTCGTCCGGCCCACCGTCTATCACCATATCGCGGATACGGGCGTCTACCGGGCGGCGGCGGCGGAACTGTTCGCGCTGCTGGCCGATGGCACCCTGTCGGCCGATATTGCCGCCACCTTCACCCTGGCCGACACCGCCCGCCTGCACCATCTGGCAGAGACGCGGCAGACGGTGGGGTCGGTGCTGCTGATCCCTTGAGCATCAGTCCTTGCGGGCCCGGAAAGCCGCCATCGCCGCCGTCACATCGTCCGGCAGCGGCGGCAACGGGCCTGCGTGCGGCGGCACCGGGGCCAGCACCAGCGACAATGGCATGCGATAGCCGCCATAGAGCGCCGGGTTCGCCCCATCCAGCACCAGCCGGTGGCCATTGCCGGACAGAACCAGTTCCAGCTGATCATAGCGGTAATCGGCCAGGGCGCGGCTGACCAGGGCCAGGCTGTCATTGCGATGCCGGTCCAGCCAGACCGGCGGCTCCGTCCCCGCGACGGCGATCCGCCCCGGCTGGGCCGCGCGCAGGCTGCCCGGCCCGACCACGGCCCCTTCTCCGGACAGGCGCAGGGGGACCGTGCCGATCAACAGCCCATCGGCACCCGTACCGGTCACACCTAAGGAGGCAAGGGCCGCGTTCACTGGCATCTGCGCGATATTGAGCGCCAGATCCAGATGGTGCTGCCCCAGGCGGTAGAGGGCGGGCGCCACCGTTACCGGCATCCCGGCCCAGTGGAACGGTTCCGCCGTCACCCGCAGCAATCCATCGCCACCCAGCGACAGGCCGACCGCCCCCTCCGTCAATGGAAACCCGATATCCGCCATCCCGACAGACAGGCGCTGCACCGGCATGGACAGGGGTGACAAGCGGTCGAAGCGCAGCACACCGTTCACGCCGGCCAGGCGCGCGCCCGGTACCGACAGGCCGACATTCTCCAGCATTATGTCGGCTGCCCCGTCGGCCCCACCTTCATGCCAGCCGGCTGTGATGCGGGCAGCCAGAGTACCGGTCAGCCCGTCCGGCAACGGCGCGCCGGGCAGCAACGCCTGCACTGTCGCCCCCTCCCCATCCAGCTGCAGCGGCGACAGGACAAGGCTCAGGCGGCCGCGGTCCCCACCGGCCACCATGTCGACGGCACCGGACAGTCGCGGGCCTGACGTCGCAGCGGCATTCCATTCCAGCCGCAGTTCCCCTGCGGGATCACCCCGCAGCCGCGATTGCACCGGCAAGGGCGGCAGCCAGGGCAGGCGGACGGATGCGGCAGCGATCTGAATATCCAGGGGCAGCGCCACGGGACCGGCCAGGGCCAATCCCCGCACCTCCGCCCCCAGGGTGGGAATGGACAGTCCGCCGCCGGCCCCGGCACCGGCCAGCCACCAGACGCCGTCGCGCCGCGTCGCCGTCGCCGCCAGTGTCAGGGCATTGTCGCGCGGCCCCTCGCCGAAGGCCACACCACGCGCCGTCAGGCGCAGATCGACAGCCGGTGCAGTGGCCGGCCAACCGGTCAGGTCGATATCATCGGCCAACGCCGTCACCTCCACCGGCCCGCCCGCCAATGCCGGCGCCGCCCAACCCAGCCTTTGCAGGAAGGGCCCCAGTTCGGCGACCGCCAACTTGGCCTCCAGCCGTGCCCGCCCCTTGTCGCCGGGGCGCAGGCTGGCATCGGCGCGGGCGATGCCGGGCCATTGCAGGGCAGCCGCCCCCTGCCCGTTGCGCCAGGACACGGTCAGGTCCGGTGCCCCCTCCCGCAGACGCTTTGCCTCCAGCTCAATCTCGGCAAGTGCCACCTGACGGTCCTTCCAGCGCAGCCGGCCCCTGCCGGACAGGCTGGGCGCCTGTGGCCCGCCATCGGGCGACAGGGCGAAAGCCAGTTCGTCCAGGCTCCCGTCACGCAAGCCCAGGGAAAGGTCGGCACCGGCCAGGGCGCCCGCCATGGCGGCACGGCCCTTCAGCGTGCCGCGCCACACCGCCCCATCCGGAATCCATTGGCCGTCGGCGTCGATCGTCAATGGCGGCAAACCGGCCGGTGGCACCAGGGTCAGATGCGCCTGTTCCAGGGTCAGGGGCCCGTCCAGCGGCAGGGCGGCAGCGCCCACCGGGAGACGCGCGCCGCCCGCCCCCACCGGCAGTGACAGGCGCAGGCCCCGCACCCGCACCGATTCTGCCCGTCCCCGCCACAGCCCCATCGGCGTGTAGGCGATTTCCACCGCATCGGCCCCCTGTTCCCCGCCCAGGCTGAAGGCGCCGGTGGCGGAGCCAAGGCCCAGATGGTCAAGGGCCAGCACGGCCTGTGGATATCCGGCGACCTGCAAGGCGGCGGTCCAGCGGGCGGACAGGATGGAGGGCAGCGCCAGCCAAAGCACCAGCAGTGCCAGGGCCAGCCCAGCCCCCGCCATGATCGCCGTCCGCCGCTTCGTCACCACGCCATCTCCACCCGGCAAATCCCGCCGCCTGCTGCGCCGCACCGCAGCTTTCCATGCAAGGATGCGGCCGTTATCCTGTCGCCCGCAACCTTGCCGGATCGATGCCGCCCATGCTGAAGCACCTGTTCATCCTCTTCTCGCTCCTGCTCCTGGTCCCGACGGCGATGGCCGACCGGCCCAAGCCCGTGCCAGAGGAAACCTTGATCATGGAGTTGAAGACCGGCACCGTGACCATCCAGATGCGGCCGGACCTGGCCCCGCTGCACGTCGCCCGCATCAAGCAGCTGGTGCGGCGCGGCTTTTATGATGGCTTGGCCTTCCACCGGGTGGTGCCCGGCTTCCTGGCCCAGGCGGGCGACCCCAGCGGGACAGGCCGGGGCGGCACGGGCCGCTGGCTGGAGCTGGAACCCAGCAAGGAACCGCATGTGCGCGGTACCGTCTCTATGGCGCGCGGCATGAACCGCAACAGCGGCGATTGCCAGTTCTTCATCCTGATGAATGCCGACCCGACGCTGGATGGCGAATATACCGCCTGGGGGCATGTGCTGAAGGGCATGGACCTGATCGACAGGTTGAAGGTCGGGGACAAAAAGACGGGCCGTGTCACCGATCCCGATCGGATCGTGTCCATGCGCATCGCGTCCGACCCACCGCGCCCGGCACCCCCGCCAGCGCCCCCGGCGAAATAGCAGGCACCCCCCGCGACGGGCACGGTTCCCATCCGGCGGCGATGCCGCTATGGTACGCACCGGCATGCAACCGACAACCGGCATCCAGCCGGTGCAAGGACGATTGGAAAATGGATCTCGAAAACACCCTCTATCTCGATCTGGAATCGGGTCGCGTCACCATCCAGCTGCGTCCGGATCTCGCGCCCAAGCATGTGGAGCGCATCAAGGAACTGGCGCGTGAGGGGTTTTATGACGGTCTGACCTTCCATCGCGTGATCGAAGGCTTCATGGCCCAGGGCGGCTGCCCGGATGGCAATGGCATGGGCGGTTCGGGCAAGAACCTGCCGCAGGAATTCTCGCGCGAACCGCATGTGCGCGGCACCTGCTCCATGGCCCGCGCTGCCAGCCCGAACAGCGCCGACAGCCAGTTCTTCATCTGCTTCGCCGATGCCCGCTTCCTGGATGGCCAGTACACGGTCTGGGGCAAGGTGACGGACGGCATGGACCATGTCGACGCCATCAAGCGCGGCCAGGGCCGCAATGGCGAAGTGCGCGATCCTTCCAAGATCGTGAAGTTCAGCGTCGCCGCCGACGTGGACGCCGCCTGATTCCCGTCAGGGTTCCGTAAAAACGCCGTCGATGGCTCCTGGCCGTCGGCGGCGTTTTCCTTTTTGGACAAGGCGATAGGCTCACACCAAGGGTCATGTCCATGACCCTTGGTGGACGCCGACCGGCGGCCCGCGCACCCATGTGCGCGTGAAGCCAAGCCGCCGGATGGCGGCGCCCGGCGCATGAGGGAACATGCAAACACCCCCGCGCCGCGCGTGACAGCGCAATCAATTTGGTTAATCCTTCCGTGCCGATTCCCGCCACTCTGGCAGGAACCAAGGATGGAGCCGCCCGCATGACCCTGAACGCCCCTCCCCCTGCCCTGGAAATCCGGTCCTTGCGCAAATCCTATGGGGAGAAGGAGGCGGTCAAGGGCATCGACCTGACCATCCAGCCGGGTGAATTCTACGGGCTTCTGGGCCCCAACGGTGCCGGCAAGACCACGACGCTGAAGATGGTGGTGGGCCTGCTGAACCCGACGGCGGGCAGCATCCGGGTTTTCGGGGTGGACACCGCCACCGACCCCATCGCCGCCAAGCGCCAGATCGCCTGGCTGCCGGACGAGCCGATGCTGTATGACAAGCTGACGCCTGTCGAATATCTGGAATTCGTGGCCGGGCTCTGGGGCATTGATGCAAGCACGGCCGCCGACCGGGCAGACGAGCTGCTGACCCGCCTGGAACTGCAGGACCATCGCCATGAACGCTGCGAAGGCTTCTCGCGCGGCATGAAGCAGAAGGCGGCCCTGGCCGGTGCGCTCATCCACGATCCTCGCCTGCTGATCCTGGATGAACCGCTGACGGGTCTGGATGCCGCCATTGCGCGGCAGGTGAAGGACCTGCTGGCGGAAAAGGCGCGCGCCGGCTGCACCATCATCCTGACCACCCACATCATGGAGGTGGCGGAACGGCTGGTGGACCGTATCGGCATCATCCAGCACGGGCTGCTGCTGGCAGAAGGCACGCTGGACGCGCTGCGTCAGCAGCATGGGCGCGACGGCGCCTCGCTGGAGGATCTGTTCCTGGATCTGGTCTCCGGCAAGGCGGTGGCGGCATGATCGCCCTGGCGCCGGGCAGCCTGCCCTGGCTGCTGAAGCATGAAATGCGCCTCGCCCTGCGCACCAAGCGTACCGGTCCCTGGGCCTGGGCGCTGCTGATCGTGGGGCTGCTGTTCCTGCAGGGCATCGGCATCCTGTCCGCCTTCGGTTTCGCCCGCATCAAGCTGGAACCGGCAGCGGTGGAAATGGTGTTCGGCGGCGTCGGCCTGTTCTCCATGGCCATCATGCTGGCCGCCTCCATGCAGCTGACGGTGCAGGCCATCTATACGCGCGGCGACCTGGACCTGCTGCTGTCCTCCCCCCTGCGACCAGGGATCATTCTGCCCATCCGGCTCCTGGCCGTGGCCCTGTCGGTCATGTCGGGGTCGATTCTGATGGCTGGTTGCTTCATGAATGGCGGTGCCATCATCATCTCTGCCCGCTGGCTGATTGGGTACCTGACCCTGCCGGCCCTGGCCATGCTGTCCGTCACCCTGTCCTTCCTGCTGGTTCTGCTGCTGGTCCGGCTGGTAGGCCCGCGCCGGGCACGCACGGCGACACAGGTGATCGGCGGCGTCATCGGCATCAGCGCCGCCCTGGCCGGTCAGATCCCCAACATGCAGCGCGCGGCCGAGGACGGTCCCCGGCGGCGCGGCTTCGAGGGCCTGATCGCGCTGGCCGACAGTCCGGCCGCCGCCCCGTTGCGCTGGCTGGGCGCCGCGATCACGGGTGACGGGATGGCAACCATCCTGCTGCTGTTGATTGCCTTCGGCGGCTTCATCCTGGCCACCAGCCTGCTGGGGCAAAGTTTCGTGCGCAGCGTCAACGCCGCCGCCGGCGCGGACGCCAGCCCCAAGCGCCGCCCTGCAAAGGACGGCGCCCTGTCCATGCGAGTCCGCGGCGTGACCAGCTCGGTTCTGCGGAAGGAATGGCGCCTGATCCTGCGCGACCCCGGTCTGCTGACCCAGGTCATCTCCATCCTGCTGGTGGCCGCGCCCATCGTCCTGCCGACGATCGGCAAGACGGTGACGACGGCGGCGGGAGAGGCGATGGCCTTCGGCTGGCTGGGCATGGTGCCGGTGGCGGGCTTGTTGGCCGGTTCCCTGGTCTGGCTGGCCTTCGCGGGCGAAGACGCGCCCGACCTGCTGGGCACGGCCCCCGTCTCCACGCGGCGCCTGATGGCCGATCGCTTGCTGGCCGCCAGCCTGCCGTCAGTCGCCCTGGTGACGGCGCTGTGCCTCTATGTCGCCCTGCGCACGCCCATCGCCGCCCTGCAGGTCTGGCTGGTCTCGCTGCTGGCCGTGCAGTTCTATCTGGCCTTCGACATGCGCCAGGAGCCGCCCGTGGGCGGGCGCAAGGCCTTCCAGAAGCGTTACCAGGGCAACATCCTGCCGCTGATCGGGGAGATGCTGCTGGGCTTCATCCTGTTCGGACTGGCCTGGGGGGTTCTGGTCTATGCAGCCCCCCTCTGGTCCCTGCCGCTGCTGCTGGCGTTGAATGGTGCCGGCATCGCGGGCCTGCTGCTTTACGGGCGACCGGCCAGCCGGTGATACAGAAGTCATGACTATGGACGAATGCGCCTTACACAGGCCGGCGACCGCCGGCCCGGCGCTCGTGCGCCGTAAGCCAAGGGCGCGGATGCGCCCGCCCGGCGCCTGAGGGGACCTGAACCCTCCATGTCCGAAAACCGCGAGCCGGCGGGGGCGGGCCGTGGCAGGATCATGCCCATGGAAACGCTCGACCCAATCGCCTGTTACCGCGCCGTTGAAACCCGTGACGCCCGCTTCGACGGACGGTTCTTCACGGCCGTGGTGACCACCGGCATCTATTGCCGCCCCATCTGCCCGGCCCGCACGCCCAAGGCGGAGAATTGCCGCTTCTATCCCAGTGCGGCGGCCGCACAGGAAGCGGGTTTCCGCCCCTGCCTGCGCTGCCGGCCGGAAGCCGCCCCCGATCTGGCCGTCTGGCGCGGCACCTCCAATACCGTCAGCCGGGGTCTGGCCCTGATCGCCGACGGCGCCCTGGACGGCGATGATGCCAGTGTCGATGCGCTGGCCAGCCGGCTGGGCGTGGGGGAGCGGCAATTGCGCCGACTGTTCAAACAGCATCTGGGCGCCAGCCCCATCGCCGTGGCCCAGACGCGCCGTGTGCTGTTCGCCAAGCAATTGCTGCACGAGACCAGCCTGCCCATGGCAGAGGTGGCGCTGGCCGCCGGTTTCGGATCAATCCGCCGCTTCAACGAGACCTTCCAGGCGCTCTATGGCCGACCGCCCCGTGAGTTGCGGCGGCAGATTGCGGCCGACCGGCCGGAAGGCAGCGTGGCGACGGATGGTGTCATCCTGCGCCTGCGCTACCGCCCGCCGCTGGACTGGCCCGACCTGTTGCAGGCCGTGGCCGCACAGGCCGACCCCGCCGAACACATCATCGACGGCACCTGGCACCGCCTGCTGCCCGACGGACAGGTCACGGTGACCGCCCTGGCTGATCAGGACGCCTTGCGCGCCACCATCCGCACTGGCTCCATCGCCGGCCTGTCGGCCATCGTACCGCGCATCCGGCGGCGGTTCGACCTGTCGGCCGACATGGTGACCATCAATGCCCATCTGGCGCAGGACCCGCGTCTGGCGCCGCTGGTGGCGGACCGGCCGGGACTGCGCGTACCGGCCCCCTGGGACGGGCCCGTTCCCATCCATGATGGGGAACGACGATGGCATCCCTGGGGTGCCTACGCCCATCGCCACCTTGCCCCCTTCATCCAGACCTTGGATATCGCCTCATGACCATCGATAAGTTCGCCATTTTCCACGCCCTGCATCAGGGTGATGCCCCACTGATCCTGTGTAATGTCTGGGATGCCGGCTCTGCCCGCATGATGGCCAGCCTGGGTGCGAAGGCCATCGCCACCACCAGCGCCGGTCTGGCCTGGGCCCTGGGCGTGGCCGACGGCAACCGGCTGCCGGCTGACCTGCTGCTATCCGCCGCCGCCAATATCGTCCGCGCCGTGCCCGCTCTGCCCGTCAGCATCGATATGGAAGCCGGCTACAGCGACGATCCCGCCGCCGTCGCCGAGCTCGCCACCCGCATCATCGCCACCGGCGTCGTGGGCATCAATATCGAGGATGGGGCTGGCACGCCCGACCTGCTGGCCGACAAGATCCGCGCCATCCGCGCCGCCGTGGGGCCGGGCCTGTTCATCAATGCCCGCACGGATGTCTATCTGAAGGGGCTGGCCGCTCCGGCCGACCGCGCGGCAGAGGTGATCCGCCGCGGCGCGCTCTATGCGGCATCCGGGGCCAGCGGCCTGTTCCCCGCTGGCGTGACCGATCCATTGGAAATCAAGATGATATCCAATAATATTAAAGTACCGCTGAATGTCATGGCCCGCCCTGGCCTGGCCGATGCGGCAGCCCTGGCGCCTCTGGGCGTGAAACGTCTGTCGGCGGGGTCGGCGCTGCCCGAATATCTCTGGGGCCGGGTGGCCGCCATCGCCGGTGCCTTCCTGACCGATGGCGCATCGGACCCGATCTGCGCCGATGCCATGCCTTATCGCGACATCAATGCCCTGATGGCGGCGTCAGCCTGACCTCCGCCGCCAGGGCCAGCATCCGGTCCCGCGCTTCCGCCACGGCGGGGCGCGGCGTGCCGGTGCGGGTGACCACATGATAGAGATAGGGGTTGGGCACCCATAGCGGATTGACCGGCACCAGCCGTCCATCCGCCACCCACGCATCGCCCAAGGGGGCCCGCAGCATGGCGATGCCCAGCCCCACCTCCGCCGCGGCCAGCACGGTATCGTAATCCTCGAACCTTATGTCCTGCGGGCGCGGCTTGGCATAGGGCACGCCATTTGCCGCCAGCCAGGCGCGCCAGGAGGTGACGGTGCTGTCATGGATCAGCGTCTGGGCCAGGATCTCCGTCACCCCGGCCCGGTCACCCATCCGGGCGGCCAGCGACGGGGCTGCCACCGGATAGACCATTTCGCGGAAAAGCGGCGTACTGGTCACGCCCGACCACTGACCATTGCCGCAACGGATGGCAATATCAACTTCGCCCTTGTCCAGGTCGGCCAGCCGGTGTTCCACCACCATGTCGAAGCGCAGATGCGCATCCTGCAACCGGTCCAGCATGCCGAACAGCCACAGCTTGGCAAAAGCCGGCAGGATGGACAGGCGCACGATTTCCGTTCCGCGCCGCTGCCGCCACTGGTCACCCGACCGGGCGATCATGGTGAAGGCCTCGCCCACCCGCGCGATGAAGCGGTCGCCATCGGGCGTGGTGCGCACGCCGCGCCCATGGCGTTCGAACAGGGCCACGCCCAGCCAGGCCTCCGCTGCCTGCACGCGCCGGCTGATGGCGGCATGAGTCACGCCCAGTTCCACCGCGGCGGCGGAAAAGGAACCGGTGCGCCCGGCGGCCAGAACGGCCGTCAGGCTTTCCAGCGGCGGCAGGGAGATGTTGTACGTCATACGCACAGCTTCTTCCCCAACGGTGCGCTATGTCAACAGCTCGCGACGATGCACCATAGGACCTATCCAACAGGCACCCCCATCAAGGATGTGACATGACCGCCAGCAATACCGCCCTGGACAGCCGGCCCGGCGCCAGCGCCCTGCCCTTCATCGCCGTGGGTATCACGGTGGTCAGTTGGGGATCGGCCTTTCCCGCCATCCGCATCGCGCTGGGCGGGCTGGGGCCGCTGCCCCTGGCGGCGACGCGTTTCGCCCTGGCGGGCCTGTTCGCGTTGGCCTATCTGCTGCTGAAACGCCCCACCCTGCCGCGCGGACGCGATGCCGTGCGGGCCGTGCTGTGCGGCGGCATCGGCATCGCGCTTTACAATCTGCTGCTGAACACGGCACAGCAGACCGTGTCGGCCGGTGCCGCCAGCTTCATTGTCAATGTAGCACCCGTGCTGACGGTGGTGCTGGCCACCCTGTTCCTGAAGGAACGGTTCCGCCGCTGGGCCTGGATCGGCATGGGGATCAGCCTGGCGGGCGTGGCCCTGATCGCGTCGGGCCAGCCGGGGGGCCTGCGCTTTGGCAGCGGGGCCAGCCTGCTGCTGGGCGCCGCCGTGGCGACGGCGACCTATTTCACCCTGCAAAGGCCACTGGTCGGGCGCTATGGTCCGCTGACCTGCTCGGCGCTGACCATCCTGACCGGTGCCATCTGGTTGTCGCCCTGGCTGCCACAGGGCATCGAACAGGCGCTGGCCGCACCTGTACCGGTGCAGGCCGCGCTGCTGTTCCTGGCCGTCTTCCCCGCCGCCATCGGCTATGCCGCCTGGACCCTGGCGCTGGGCCATTTCGGCGCGGCACGGGGGTCCAACTTCCTCTACCTCGTGCCCGTCGTGGCCTCGGCCGTGGCCGTGCCCCTGACCGGGGAGTTGCCCGTGTGGACAACCCTGGCCGGTGGGGCGCTGGCACTGGGCGGCGTGGCCCTGGTCAATACCAAGGGAAGGTGATCAGACCTTCCCGGCCACCAGTGCCCGACCGGGATCATAGGTGACCCGGTCACCCTTGGGGTCCGATTCCAGCGCCAGCAGGGGCGCATTGACCCGGCCCAGCACGCGCGAACCGGCGGCCGACAGGCGGATCACCTCCGCCTCTTCGGCGACGATGGCGGCTTCACAGCCCGCGGCACGGGCCAGACGGGCATGGGCCGCCAGATGCATGTCGGTGCCATGCACCGGCAGCGCGATCTGCGGCCGGACCAGGGCATAGAGTTCCCGCAGTTCGTTGGCGCCGGGGTGACCGGAGACGTGCAGCGGTTCGCCATCCAGCAGATCGGTGCCCATCAGGATTTCCACCCCGCGCGCGCGCAGCTTGGACACGACCTTTTCCACCGCTTCCTCGTTGCCGGGGATGATGCGGGCGGACAGGACGACGGTGTCACCGGCCCCGAACGGCGGGAAGCGGCGATCACCGCGCGCCAGCTTGGCCAGCGCCGCCTTCTCCTCACCCTGCCCGCCCGTGCAGACCAGGGCGACCTGGCTACGGTCCAGGCCCTTCAGATGGGCGGGTTCGGCCAGCGGCATGGGCACATGATCCAGCATATGCAGGTCGCGGGCCGTCTCGTCGCAATTGCGCATGGACCGGCCGGCCAGCGCCACCTGCCGGCCGGCGGCCACCGCCGCCGAAACGGCGGAAGAGACACGGGCGACATTGGTGGCAAAGCAGCAGATGGCGATCTGGCCCTTGCGCGTGGCGAACAGCCGGTCAAAGGCGCGGCGGACCTGCGATTCCGAGGTGGAGGGCAGGTCCTTGTGCGCGTTGGTGCTGTCGCACATCATGGCCAGCACGCCCTCGTCACCCAGGCGGCGCAGCGCCTCGATATCGGTGGGCTGACCCAGCAGCGGACTGGTATCAAACTTCCAGTCACCGGTATGCAGCACCGTGCCCGCCGCCGTATCAATGGCCAGCGACACAGGCTCCGGGATGGAGTGGGTCATGCGGATGGTGCGGATATGGAAGGGGCCGATATCGAACGTGCCACCCACCGGATAGCTGTTCAGCACCACCTTCTCCAGCACCCCGGCCTCTTCCAGCCGGCGGGTGATCAGGCCCAGCGCGAACGGCGTGGCCCAGATGGGGCAATCCACACCCTGCGGCCACAGCCGATCGATGGCGCCGATATGGTCTTCATGCGCGTGGGTGACAACCAGACCCAGCAACCGGTCACGGATGGGCGCCAGAAAGGCGGGGTCGGGAACGATGCAATCGACGCCTTCGACACCCTGGTCGGGAAACGCGATGCCGGCATCAACCAGCAGCCAGGCGCCGTCGTGACCGTACAGCGTCCAGTTCATGCCGATGCGGCCCAGGCCGCCCAGCGGCACGACCAGCACTTCGCCATGTCCCGGAACGGGCCAGCGTCGGTCAAAATCGGTATAACGGTGGAAGGGAATGACCGTGGCGTCGGCCCGGTCGGTCGTCTCCGCCTCGGCCCCGATACGGGGGGCGGCGGTTGCGCTTTCAAGCAAAGCGCTAAACACATCATCTTTCATGCGCTCCTATATTCCCGCAGCGCAACATGCTTGTAAAGACTGCTGAAGGATAGGCCGACGCGGGGCAGGCATGGGCTGGGGGCGCATCCCGCCGGTATCACACCAACGGCATGATTTCTGGTTCATGCCGTTGCAGGCTGGCGACTGCCGGCCCGGCGCTCATGCGCCGTGAGCCAAGCCGCCGGATGGCGGCGCCCGGCGCCTGAGGGGGCGTCAAATGTCAAAAAAGAAACCCCCGCCCTATGGGGAAGGCGGGGGGACGAGTGCAGCGATGAATACGCTGCTGGGAGAATTGCAGAGCCATATAGTCCGGATCAGCGGGCCAGCCAGCCCCCATCCACCGGCAAGGTGATGCCATGGACATAATCGGCCGCGGCAGACGCCAGGAACACCGCAGCCCCACCCAGATCGGATGGCGAGCCCCAGCGGCCGGCCGGGATGCGGGCCAGGATGTCGCGGTTGCGGTTCTCGTCCGCGCGCAGGGCTTCGGTGTTGTTGGTGGCGAAATAACCCGGCGCAATGGCATTCACATTGATGCCCTTGGCCGCCCATTCATTGGCCAGCAGCTTGGTGACGCCGGCAATCCCACTCTTGGACGCCGTATAGGACACGACGCGGATGCCGCCCTGGAAGGACAGCATGGACGCGATATTGATGATCTTGCCGCCCGACCCCTGCGCGATGAAATGCTTGGCCACGGCCTGGGCCAGGAAGAAGGGCGTCTTCAGATTGACGTCCAGCACATCATCCCAGTCCTTCTCGCTGAATTCCAGCGCGTCGGCGCGGCGGATGGTGCCGGCATTATTGACCAGGATGTCGAGGCGACCGAACGCAGCCGCCGCCTTGTCCACGATCTCCCCAATGGGCGCACCCGTGCCCAGATCGGCGGAGACAAAGGCGAAGCGGCCACCGGCCGCTTCCACGGCGGCCTGGGTGTCGGTGGGTGTGGACCGGCCGACGGCCACAATGGCCGCCCCCGCCTGGGCCAGCGCCACGGCAATGCCCTGGCCGATACCGGTATTGGCCCCGGTAACGACGGCCACCTTGCCGGAAAGGTCGAAAGGATGGGTCATGGGAAGGGCTCCAAGGGATGGGAGAGGATAGGCTTGGGCAAGAATTTACCGGCGGGCACCACGCGCCCCCTTTGGCTCAAACCTGCCTCCCCCGCGAAAGCGGGGGTCCAGGGGCCACCGATAACGACGCTTTGGTGCCTGTGGCCCCTGGATCCCCGCTTTCGCGGGGAAGGCACTGATGTGCTGTCCGCTGTCACCGGCCCCCGACAACCGGACGCCGGACGCCGCAGCCCTCTTACCGCAACTGGCAGATATCGATCACCTTCATGTCGGTATAGTCCAGGTTCTCGCCGCCCATGGCCCAGATGAAGGAATAATTGGCCGTGCCGCTGCCCATATGGATGGACCAGGGCGGGGACATTACGGCTTCGCCATCGGCCACCACGATGTGGCGGGCGGCTTCCGGTTCGCCCATGAAATGGAACACGCGGTTGTCACCGGCCAGGTCGCAATAGAGATAGACTTCTGACCGGCGGTCATGCAGGTGCGGCGGCATGGTGTTCCACACCGAACCGGGCTTCAGCATGGTCAGACCCAGCAGCAGCTGGGCGGACTGACAGGTGGCCGGCACGATATATTGATAGATCGTGCGCTCATTGCTGGTTTCCAGCGCCCCGCGGTCCAGCGCGACGGCATCCTTGATACCGATCTTCTTGTTCGGGAAGGTGGCGTGGGCCGGCGTGGACACCAGATAGAACTTGGCCGGGGCCGCCGCATCGACCGATGCGAAGGTCACATCGGCATTGCCCATGCCGACATAAAGCCCGTCCTTGTTGCCCAGCTCATAGACGATGCCATCGACCGTCACCGTGCCGGCGCCGCCAATATTGACGATGCCCAGCTCGCGGCGCTCCAGGAAGGGCTTGCCGGCGGCCGATGCCGGCTCCGTCTGGCGCGGCAGGGCGACGGGGCCCGCCACGGGCGAGGCGCCGCCGACAACAAACCGCTCATTATGGCTGTAATTCAGCACCACCTGATCGGCCACGAACAGGCCGGTCATCAGGTAACGGCTGCGCAGATCGTCATTGCTGGCGCCCTGCATCATGACCGGGTGCGTGGCGTGATAGGTCTTGGCGAACATGGGGTTACTCCCGTTTATCGTCGTTGGTTGCAACGGTGCCACCGGACCGGCCAGACATTTTCCCCGCCTGGGCCGACGGACCTGACACCGTCTTTTTTCATCAAAGCTTGTAAGCGCGCTTGGGCAGGTTATAGGCAAGGTCGACCACGACTTCGGCCGCCTCATCCTCGTCCAGACGGTGTTCGGCCACCATGCGGGCCAGGAAGGCGCTGTCGACACGGCGCGCCACATCATGGCGGGCCGGGATGGACAGGAAGGCGCGGGTATCGTCGTTGAAACCGACGGTGTTGTAGAAACCCGCCGTCTCCGTCACCTGCTCGCGGAAGCGCATCATGCCTTCCGGGCTGTCATGGAACCACCAGGACGGGCCCAGCTTCAGCGTCGGGTAATGGCCGGCCAGCGGCGCCAGTTCACGCGAATAGGTGGTCTCGTCCAGGGTGAACAGGATGATCGACAGGCGCGTGTCATTGCCATACCGGTCCAGCAGCGGCTTCAGCGCCCGGATATATTCGGTCGGCGACGGCACATCCGCACCCTTGTCGCGGCCGAACCGGTCGAACACCTGGCCATTATGGTTGCGGAAGGCGCCGGGATGGATCTGCATGACCAGACCATCCTCGATGCTCATCCCTGCCATTTCGGTCAGCATCTGCCCGCGGAACGTCTCCGCCTCGGCCGGGGTGAAATCGCCTTTCAGCAGCTTCTGGAACAGGGCTTCGGCCTCGGCCGGCGACAGATCGGCCGTGTTGGCCGTGATATGGCCATGGTCGGTGCTGGTGGCGCCAACATCCATGAAATCACGGCGGCGCTTGCGGTGGGCGTTCAGATAGCCCTTCCAGCTATAGACATCCTCCCCCGTCACCTCGGCAAAGGCGCGCATGGCACTGCTGAACTGCTCATGCTCCGGATCGATGACGGCATCGGGACGGTAAGCGGTGACAACACGGCCCCTCCAGCCGCTGTCGCGGATCGCCTGATGATGTTCCAGCGTATCCGTCGGCCCCTCTGTCGTCGCGATCAGTTCGATATTGAACCGTTCGAACAGGGCGCGCGGGCGGAAACCGTCGGTCTTCAGGGCAGCATCGATGGTGTCGTAATAATGATCGGCCGTTTGGGCCGACAGGGCCACATCAATGCCGAATACATGCACGAACACATAGTTCAGCCACAGCCAGCTTGGCGTGGCCCGGAACAGGTGGAAATTGGCCGCAAACAGGCGCCAGGCCGCGCGCGGATCGGCCTTGGACGGGCCCGACCGGTCACCCACACCCACATCGCCCATGGCAATGCCCTGGCTGTACAGCATGCGATAGATGTAATGGTCCGGCGACAGCAGCAGTTCCGTCGGGTTGCCGAACGGGGCATTGCCGGCGAACCAGGACGGATCGGTATGGCCGTGCGGGCTGATGATCGGCAGATCCTTGACCAGCCGATACAGCCGCCGCGCGATGTCGCGCGTGCCGGGATCGGCGGGAAACAGGCGGTCTTCGTGCAGAACCAGGGGCTTGGACATGGGCGCTACCTTCGGGGGGCGGGCCGCCCGCGACGGGACGCAATGATCCCGTCTGGACAGCCCCTCTTTGGTAACCGGTGTCATAGCGGATTTCAACAGGATTGTTTCGAATAGGCCGATTGGGTTGGGTCTCCCCATCGCTCGCACAAACAACAAGTTATAAATGTTATTTAAACCCCAACACATACCAGCCGCGTGAATTCGCTGATTGTTCCGTCCCGCCAACCACTTCACCCTTTGCGCAAAGCAGCAATCCAGGGCAGGATCGGCCAACGACCGCCCGGCAAGAGCATGATGGATCGGATTTTGACGGAACAGGCGACGGGTGAACCCCACGCCGCGATGGTGCGGCTGTCGGGCATCGCCAAGACCTTCCACACCAAGGATGGCAAGCAGGTGGCCGCCCTGGCCGGCGTGGACCTGGACATCCCCAAGGGTGGAATCACCGCCATTGTCGGGCCCAGCGGGGCGGGCAAAAGCAGCCTGCTGCGCGCCGTCAACCTGCTGGAACGGCCCGATGCCGGCACGGTCACGGTGGGCGGCGTCGATCTGACCACGCTGGATGAAGAATCGCTGCGCCGCGCGCGTCAATCCATCGGCATGATCTTTCAGCATTTCAACCTGCTGGCCAACCGCACGGTGGCCGGCAATGTGGCCCTGTCGCTGGAACTGGCCGGCTGGCCCACGGACCGGATCGGCCCGCGCGTCGCCGAACTGCTGGCCCTGGTCGGGCTGACCGACAAGGCGGGCCAATATCCGGCCGCCCTGTCCGGCGGGCAGAAACAGCGCGTGGGCATCGCCCGCGCGCTGGCCCCCAATCCGCAATTGCTGCTGTGTGACGAGGCGACATCGGCGCTGGACCCGGAAACCACGCGTCAGATTCTGGCCCTGATCCGCCGCATCAACCGCGATCTGGGCCTGACCGTCCTGCTGATCACCCATGAAATGGCCGTGGTCCGCGAAGTGGCGGATCAGGTCGTGGTGCTGGAAGCCGGTCGCATCATCGAACAGGGGCCGGTAGCCCAGGTCTTCGCCCATCCCCAGCATCCCACCACCCGCCGCTTCCTGCTGGGGGAAACGGGAACCGAAGTACCAGACGCGCTGGCCGCCCGCTTGTCGCCCCTGCCCCTTGCCGGCGGGGCCACCCTGATCCGCCTGCATGCCGTGGGCGATCTGGCCGCCTCCCCGCTTCTGTCCGATCTGGGCGGGGCCGGCATCGGCGTACGGCTGGTTGCGGGCCGGGTGCAGCCGCTGGGTGACCAGCCCTTTGCCGGCCTGATCGCCGCCCTGTCCGGTCCGGCCGACGCGCTGAATACCGCCATCCAACAATTGCGCGCCCAGGGCGCGGAGATCGAGGTTCTGGGCCATGTCGCCACAGATGCTGTCGCTGCTGGCTGACGCCACCCTGCAGACGCTGTTGATGGTTGTCGTGGCCGGCACGCTGGCCACGCTGGCCGGCATTCCGCTGGGCCTGTTCCTGGCTTTGTCGGGGGCGGGCGACCTGATGCCCCGGCCCGCGGCGCAGCGCGTGCTGGGCCTGATCGTCAATGCCACCCGCTCCACGCCTTTCATCATCCTGGTCGTGGCCATCGTGCCGCTGACCCGGGCGCTGACCGGTACCTCCATCGGAACCGCGGCGGCCACGGTACCGCTGACGCTGGCCGCCATCCCCTTCATCGCGCGCGTGGTGGAAGGGGCGGTGCGGGAGGTGGATCACGGCCTGCTGGATGCCGCCCGCGCCATGGGTGCCCGACCCCGCCAGGTGGTGACCAAGATCCTGCTGCCCGAGGCCCGCGCCGGCATTGTGCGCGGCCTGACGCTCGCCGCCGTCAATCTGGTGGGCTATTCCGCCATGGTGGGCGCCGTGGGCGGCGGCGGGCTGGGCGATCTGGGCATCCGCTATGGCTATCAGCGCTTCATGCCGGAAATGATGCTGGCCGTCGTGCTGGTTCTGATTATCGTCGTGCAGGCATTGCAATCGGGTGGCGAGGCTTTGGCCCGCCGCCTGGACAAGCGTAACCCGAGAGGCTGAGTGAAGATCATGCGCATTTCCGCCCTGCTGGCCGTTGCCGCCATTGCCCTGCTGTCGCCGCTGAACGCGCTGGCCGAAACCATCAAGATCGGCGTGTCGGCCGGCCCGCACGCGCAGATCATGGAAAAGGTGAAGGAACAGGCAAAGGCCCAGGGGCTGGACATCCAGATCCTGGAATTCAGCGACTATGTCGTGCCCAACGCCGCGCTGGATGCCGGCGACCTGGATGCCAACAGCTTCCAGCACCAGCCCTATCTGGACAACCAGATCGCCGATCGCGGCTACAAGCTGGTGTCGGTGGCGCAGACCGTGACCTTCCCGCTGGGCCTGTTCTCCACCAAGATCAAGTCGCTGGACCTGCTGCCGAAGGGGGCGAAGGTCGCCATCCCCAACGACCCGACCAATGGCGGCCGCGCCCTGCTGCTGCTGGCGCGCGAAGGGTTGATCTCCGTCGATCCCAAGGCGGGGCTGAAGGCCACCGTGCTGGATATCACCGCCAATCCGAAGAAGCTGACCATCGTCGAACTGGATGCCGCGCAATTGCCGCGCAGCCTGGGCGATGTCGATGTCGCCGCCATCAATGGCAATTACGCGCTGGAAGCCGGCCTGGACCCGACCAAGGACGCCATCGCGCGCGAGCCGGCCAACGGCCCCTACGCCAACATCATCGCCGTGCGCACCGCCGATAAGGACAAGCCCTGGGTCAAGAAGCTGGTGGAGATTTACCACTCCGCCCCGGTGAAGGCCTTTGTCGACACCAGTTTCAAGGGCGCCGTCGTCCCCGCTTGGTGATCGTCCCCCTTCCCTTCCCGGCAAACCCATGCGAACCTTTACGGAAACGTAAGGTCCGCAGAGGCCGACGCAGGGAGAGACGGGAATGGAAGTCGATGTGCTGGTCATCGGCGGCGGGTCCGCCGGCTGTGTCCTGGCCAACCGGTTGAGCGCGGATGAACGGCGTCAGGTCGCGCTGGTGGAAGCCGGCGGGCACCATGACCAATGGGTGGTGCGCACGCCGGCCGCCCTGGTCGCCATGCTGCCCACGCGCTGGAACAATTGGGGTTTCAGCACGGTGCCGCAACCGGGGCTGGACGGCCGTCGGGGCTATCAGCCACGCGGCCGCGTCCTGGGCGGGTCCAGTTCCACCAACGCCATGATCTATCTGCGCGGCGACCGCTGGGACTATGACCATTGGGCCTCGCTGGGCAACACGGGCTGGTCCTATGATGATGTGCTGCCCTGGTTCCGCAAGGCGGAGCACAATGAACGCTTCGCCGATGAATGGCATGGCCAGGGCGGCCCCCTGAATGTCGCCGACCCGCGCACGGGCAGCCAGGGGGCCGACCTGTTCGTGAGAGCCGGCAAGGAAGCAGGCTTCCCCGTCACTGATGATTTCAACGGCGCCCAGCCGGAAGGCATCGGCCTTTACCAGCTGACCCAGAAGAATGGCGAACGCTGGAACGCCGCGCGCGCCTATCTGGACCCGGCCAAATCCCGCCGCAACCTGACCATCCTGACCAAAAGCCGCGTGCTGCGCCTGATCATCCGCGAAGGCCGTGCCGTGGGGGCCGTCATCCGCCAGGGGCGGCGGGAAAGCGTGGTGATGGCGCGCGGCGGGGTGGTGCTGGCGGCCGGCGCACTGCAATCGCCGCAGATCCTGATGCTGTCGGGCATCGGGCCGGGCGCGCACCTGACGGCGTCGGGCATTTCCGTCCTGCACGACCTGCCAGGCGTGGGCCAGAACCTCCAAGACCATATTGATTACGTCTTCGCCTTCAAGGCGGCCCACCCGGAACTGGTGGGCCTGACCCTGCCGGGGGCCGTGCGCTTCGCCCGGGAATTCCTGCGCTATGGCCGCAGCCGCGACGGGCTGTGGTCCAGCAATTATGCCGAAGGCGGCGCCCTGCTGCGGCGCACACCCGACAGCCCGGCGCCTGATTTCCAGCTGCATTTCGTCGTGGCCATGGTGGAAAACCACGCCCGCAAGTTGCGATACGGCCAGGGTTTTTCCTGCCATGTCTGCCTGCTGCGCCCGGCCAGCCGGGGCACGGTTCGGCTGGCCGGGCCCGACCCGCTGGCCGCCCCCCTGATCGATCCGAATTTCTTCGGCGATCCGGCCGATCTGGACGCCATGGTCGACGGCTTCCGCCTGACCCGCCGCATCCTGGATGCAGAACCGCTGAAAGGCCTGAACCCACAGGCCCTCTACGGCGAAATGTCGGAAAGCGACGCCGATATCCGGGCCGAGCTGCGCCGCCGCTCCGACACCATCTATCACCCGGTCGGTACCTGCCGCATGGGTGTGGATGCGGATGCCGTCGTCACCCCCCACCTGCGCGTGCGCGGCATCGACGGGCTGTGGGTGGCGGATGCCAGCATCATGCCCACCCTGATCGGCGGCAACACCAACGCCCCCGCCATCATGATCGGCGAAAAGGCGGCCGACATGATCAGCCGGGCACTGGGGTAGGGGGTCAATCCACCTCCTTCGGCGCCAGCAGCAGGTACATGGCCGGCGTCACCAGCCGCGACAGGATGGTGGAGGAGACCAGCCCGCCGATGATGACCACGGCCAGCGGCGAATAGAGCCCCGACCCGCCCAATGCCAGCGGCAGCAGCCCGCCGATGGCCGTGACCGATGTCAGCAGCACGGGCAGGAACCGCACCTCCCCCGCCTCCTCGATGGCGGCTTTCAAGGGCGTACCGGCGCGGCGCAGCTGCGTGGTGAAATCGACCAGCAGGATCGAATTCTTGATCTCAATCCCGATCAACGCCACGAAGCCGATGACCGACGTGAAGGACAGGGTATAGCCGGCCAGGAACAAAGCCACCATGCCGCCGATCACCCCCAGCGGAATGACGCCCGCCACCACGGCCGTGGCGGAAAAGCTGCGGAATTCCAGGATCAGCACGGCCAGGATGCCGAAAATGGCCACCAGGATGGCGCCCGACAGGCCGGCAAAGCTCTTGGACCGCGTCTCCGCCTCCCCGCCCGTCATCAGCTTATATCCCGGCGGCAGGGTCATGGCGGACAGCTGCGCCCCGATGGCGCGGGTCACCCGGTCGGTATTGAACCCGGTGGCGGTAAAGGCCGTCACCGTCACCGCCCGTTCGCGGTTGAACCGGTCGATGCGGGCGGGGGCGGTCGTCAGCTTCGGATCGCTGATGGCCGACAGCGGCACGGCCCCCGCCGCCCCCGGCACCCGGATATCGCCTAGCACATCCAGCTCATGCCGGCCCTGCATGGGCAGGCGCAGGGTGACGGGATAATCATCGCCATCGCTTTCGCGGAAGGTGGCGACGTTTTCGCCCGACAGCGACAGGCGCACGGCCCGGTCCACGGCGCCTGCCGGCACGCCCAGAACGGCCGCCTTGTCCATGTCGATATTCAGGTCCAGATCTGTGCGGTCCAGCCGCAGCGGGTTGACCACATCGCGGCTGCCCGGCGTGCCCTCGATAATAGCCGCCACCTTGCCGGCCAGTTCCTTCAGCACGGGCAGTTCCGGCCCCAGGATGCGCACGGCGATGGGTGCCTCAATGGGCGGGCCATTCTCGAACACGCGCACGATGATCTGCGCGCCGGGATATGTCGCCAGTTTCGCCCGCAGCCGGTCCAGCGCCGCCGTGCTGTCCTTGCCCTTCCAGGCGTTCAGGCTGACAAACACCTCGCCATGGGCGGGGTCATCCTCCCGCGGGGTGATGTTGTAATAGATGCGCGGATTGCCATGGCCGCTATTGCCCATGAAGAAACGGACATCGCCCATCTGCCGCACCTGCTCCTCGACAAAGCGCACGGCCTTGTCTGTCTCGGAAAGCGGCGTGCCATCGGGCATGTCGATCTCGACCAGGAATTGCGGCGTATCGGCCGTGGGGAACAGGCTGAACCCGATGCGCGGCACCAGCATGATCGAACCGGCGAACAGCAGGGCGGCAATCAGAACGGTCACTCCCGGCCGGTCCAGCGCCCGGTGCAGCAGCGGGCGATAGACGGCATGGATGCCGCCCATCACGGCGCGCAGGGCGGGATTGCCCTCGGGGTCCTCATGCCGGCTCAACAGCCGGGCCGCCAGGAACGGGATCATGGTCAGCGCCACGAACAGCGACGCCGCAACCGTGGCCAGCACCGACACGGGCAGCGATTTGATGAACTTGCCCGACCCTTCCGGCAGGAACATCAACGGCAGAAAGGCCAGCAGCAGCGTGGCGGTACAGCCCAGCACGGCCACGGCGATCTGCCGCGTGCCCTCAATGGCGGCCTCCTCCCGGCTTTTGCCCATGCGCATGTGGCGGGCGATATTCTCCGTCACCACGATACTGTCATCGACCAGCAGACCCAGCGACAGCACGAACCCCGCAATGGACAGCTGGTTGAGCGTGAAACCGGTCAGGTTCAGCACCGTGACGCCAATGGCCAGCGACAGCGGAATGGCCAGCATCACCACCAGCGACGCGCGGAAGCCCAACGGGATCAGGGTGACCAGCACCAGCCCCAGGGCAATGGCGAAATCCCGGAACAGCGACGACAGGCGATGGGCCACGTTTTCGGACTGGTCGAAACCGCGTTCCAGCGTGATCCCCGGCGGCAGCGTGCGTTCAAAATCATCCAGCGCCGCATAGGCCCGGGTCTTCAACTCAAAGATATTCTGCCCCGGCTTCTGGTTGGCGGTGATGAACACGGCGCGCTGGCCATTATACCGGGCCAGATGGTTGGGTTCATCCGCCGACCAGGCGACATCGGCCACGTCGCGCACCTTGACCACGCGCCCATCGGCGGCCCGCACGACGGTGTTGGCGATATCGTCCAGCGTGTCGAAATCGCCCTCCGTCTTCACGGTGAACCGGCGCCCGCCGGCATGGAGGGCGCCCAGCGGTACGCTGGCCCCTTCCGCCTTCAACGCATCGGCCACGGCATTGACGGGCAGGCGCAGTTCGGCCAGCCGGCCGCTATCCACGGCCACCCGGACCTCCGCCCGCTCCTCCCCCCAGATATCGCTTTCCCAGACACCGGCAACCCGGTCGATCATGTCGCGCAGATCATCGGCCCGCTTGCGCAGTTCCAGGTCTGACGCCCCGTCACCGATCAGCGCCACCTGCATGAAATTGGTCAGCGCAGTGTTGAATTTCTTCACGTCCAGCCGGACCAGACCGGCCGGCAGGGTGCCGCGGATGGCATTCACCTCGCGCACCACCTGGTCATATTTGCGCTCCGCATCGCTGGACCAGTCGAATTCGACGGTGATGACAGCGATGCCGTCGCGGGTGCGCGACGTGATCTTGATGACATCGTCCAGCCCGTCGATCGCCTCCTCAATCGGGTCGGTGACCTGCTTTTCCAGATCCACCGGATCGGCGCCAGGCAGGACGGCCACCACCATGACATTGGGGATGGGAAAGCTGGGATCTTCGGCGCGCGGGATGGACAGCAGCGAACTGATGCCCATGGCGGCCAGCATGGCGAACAGCACCAGGGTGAATTGCCACTGGCGCACGGCAAAGGCGGCGATATTGCCCATGGCTCAGTTCCCCGTCCCGGCGATGCTGATGCTGCTGTCGGGCCGCAGATAGGCGCCGCCGCTGGCCACCACCCGGTCGCCGTCCTGCAGCCCATCCGCCACCAGCAGGTCCGGCCCCTGCAGCCCCGCCAGCTTCACCTGACGCCGTGTCACCGACTTGCCGTCGGCATTGACGATATAAAGCGTGGCGATATCGCCGAACCCTTCGATCAGGGCCGATGCCGGCACGGCCAGGGGCGGCCGCCCGCCGCCGGCCCGCGGTGCGATGCGCAGATTGACGATGCGCCCGCTGGACAGTTCGGGCGGCGGGTTCTCCACCGTCACCTCCACATCAAACACGCCGGTGCCGGCGGCACTCTTGGCCGCGATGCGCGTCACCCGGCCGAGCAGCGCCCCCGTCTCCAGCAGCAGTTCGGCCGCGTTGCCCACCGCGATGCGGGCCACGTCGCGGTCGGACAGGCCGGCGCGCACAATGACGCCGCTTTCCCGGTCACCGATGACCAGGGCCGTGGTGCCCGACGGCACGATTTGCCCCGGCTCCAGCGGCCGGGCCAGCACCACGCCATCGGCGGGCGCCAGGATCTCCGACAGGCCGCGGTTAAACGCGATGGCATCGCGGTCGGCCTGCGCCGTTTCCAGCGCACTGCGCGCCGCATCCACCCGCGCCGTCTCCACAAACCCCTTGGATACCAGCGGCAGCAGCCGGTCCAGGTCCTGCCGCGCCTTGGTCACCCGCGCCTCGGCCGCGCGCAATTGTGCATCAATCTCCACCACCTGGATGCGGGCCAGCCGCTGCCCCTTGGTCACCACATCCGACAGGTCGACCTGGAACGCCTCCACCTTGCCCGCCACCTTGAAGGATAGCGGTATTTCGCGCTTGAAGGCGACGCTGCCCGTGGCCTTGACCATCTGCGCCTCCGGGGCGGGCCGCGCGGTGGCCACCGTGACGGGCACAGGCGGGGCCGCGATGGCGGCCTTGGCCGCCGGCTCGTCGGATTTGCCGCACCCGGCCAGGGCCAAAACCAGGAACAGGGGAAGCGATATCCGCAGCATGATCGACCTAACAGTGATAAGTTTACGGTGTTAGGTTATGTCGATTGCGCTATTGGTCAATAGGTTTTGTAAGGTTCAGGCCATGAATGTTCTGTCGCCCGCCGGTAAACCCCCGGCGCCCAAGCGTACCCGCCTGCCCGCGGCCGAACGGCGGGCGCAGATTCTGGCTGTGGCCCGCGACCTGTTCGTTGCCGAAGGGTTCGAACGCGCCTCCATGCGGCGCATCGCGGATGCTGCCGGCATCACGCCCACAGCCATCTACGATCATTTCGCGGATAAGGAAGAATTGCTGTCCGCCATTGCGGCCGAATTCTTCGATGGTCTGACGGCAGCGATGAATGTGGATTCTGTTGCCTGGGCCGACCCGCTGTCGGCGCTGGCCCAGTTGATGGAAAATTACGTGCGCTACGGACTGGCGCATCCCAATGAATATCGGCTGGTCTTCATGAACAGCCTGACCCGTTTCGTGCCCAGCCTGGGCCATCGCGGCCTGCCCAAGGGACCGGGGGAACCGGCGGAAATCTGCCTGAAGGACCCCGGCAAGGGTCAATCCTCCTTCATGCTGCTGCAAACCGGGATCGAACGGCTGGCGGCGGCCGGCATGCTGCGCAACGACGATCCCGAAGGCTTCGCCGACAGTGTCTGGGCCATGGGCCATGGGCTGGTGTCCCTGATCCTGACCAAGGGCGAAAGCAACTTCACCCCCGTCGATCGCTGGATCAAAACCTCCATCGGCATCCTGTTCGACGGCATGCGCCCGCGCTGATTTGTGCACCCGCGGTTTCCAGACTGTCATCACCCCGTCATCGTCGCCATGCAGTATGGCGGCACGGGTGGCCCTTGCCGGTGTCTCAAGGCCACCCCTGGCGGAAACGGTGATCCTTGGCCCGTGGCACATTGCGCAGTTTGACGGGGCGTCAGGCCCTGGTGACCCTGGTCAGCGCCCTGCTGATCGGGTTGGCCTTGACGGGCGTGGAAGCGGCATTCGCCATCGCGCGTGAACGCGACAAGGCCGAACGCCATGTCGGCCAGATCATGAACCTCATCACGGGTTCCGCCGCCACGGCTTTGTGGAATTTCGATGATGCGCTGGCCCGCAACCTGTTTGCCCCCGTGTTGGCCATGGACACGGTCGACCGCATCGAAATCCGCGATAATCGTGATGCCGTGTTCGCGGCCGATGGACAGGCGAAACTGGCCGATGGCTGGGCCGCCACCGTGTTCGATGGGCTGCTGACGGCCCGCCGGCCCTTGGTCAATATCGCGGAAAACGGCACCACGACGACCATCGGCACCCTGGTCCTGTTCCTGAACGGCCACGCCATCGGCGCCGATCTGCGTACCTTCGTCCTGGGTTCCTTCATCGGCGGGCTGCTGCGCAACCTGTTGCTGGGGGCGCTGCTGGCCGTCGTCTTCCACCTGTTCCTGACCCGGCCGCTGATCGCGCTGGGCCGCGACCTGATCCGGGTACAGCCGGCGGAGCCGCTGGCCAACCCCATCCGGGTGCCGCGCGGCCACCGCAATGACGAACTGGGCTATGTGGCCTCCCGCATCAATGAATTGCTGGCGCAGCTGCACCGGTCACAGACGGAACTGCGCCGGCTGGCCACGCGCGACCCGCTGACCGACCTGCCCAACCGCGTCCTGATGATGGAAACCCTGACGGGCGGGCTGGAACGCGCCAGCCACAGCAGCCGCCTGCTGGCCGTGCTGTTCCTGGATCTGGACCGGTTCAAGCATGTGAATGACAGTCTGGGCCACGCGTCCGGCGACGATCTGCTGCGGGAGGTTGGCGAAAGGCTGCGCGGCGCCCTACGGCAGGCGAACATTGTCGGCCGGCTGGGCGGTGATGAATTCCTGGTGGTGCTGGAAGATGTGAGCGGCGTGGAAGAGGTCGCACAGGCCGCAGCCCGGCTGCTGAACGCGCTCTCCCGTCCCTTCATGGTGGACGGGCAGGCCGTGCATGCCGGGGCCAGCATCGGCATCGCCATGCATCCGGCCGATGGTGCCGACGCCATCAGCCTGATGCGCCATGCCGATGTCGCCATGTACGCGGCCAAGGCCATGGGCGGCGGCGCGTTCAAATTCTTTGACCGGGTCATGACCGAACGCGCCCTGGTCATGCTGCGCACCGAAGCCAGCCTGCGCGATGCACTGGCCTCCGACGCGCTCTGCCTCTATTACCAGCCCAAGATCGATCTGGCGACGGGCCGGCTGGCCGGCGTGGAAGGGCTGGTCCGCTGGCCACATGGCGACCGCATGATCTCCCCGGCGGAATTCATTCCGGTTGCGGAAGAAACGGGCCTGATCGTGGAACTGGGCGATTGGGTACTGCGCCGCGCCTGCCTGGACGCCGCCCGCTGGATGGCAACCGGGCTGGGCACCATCACCGTCGCCATCAATGTCTCGGCCCGGCAACTGGCCGAACCGGACTTTCCCGACCGCGCGGTGAAGATCGTTTCGGAAGCGGGCCTATCGCCGCGGCAATTCATCCTGGAGATCACGGAGACCGTGGTCATGCGCGATGTCGCCAACCAGTTGACGGTGCTGAACGCCCTGCGCGGCTTTGGCTTTGGCGTCGCTGTCGATGATTTCGGCACGGGCTATTCATCGCTGGCCTATCTGAAGCAGTTGCCCGTGACCATGCTGAAGATCGACCGCAGCTTCGTGAACGACCTGCCCGACGACCCGGCCATCGCCGCCACGGTCATCGCGCTGGGCAAGCGCCTGGGTCTGACCACGATTGCGGAAGGGGTGGAAACGCAGCAGCAGTGGGACTGGCTGCGGGCGGAAGGCTGCATGCTGGCCCAGGGTTACCTGATGGCCCGCCCCCTGCCCGTCGAACGGCTGGAACAGGAATTCCTGGCGCCGGCCGTCCAGTCCCGACCGGTGGCGTGCTAGGGTTTGTCCGGTTCAGGTTGAAGCGGGACCTCCCGTCATCCCGGCGAAAGCCGGGACCCAGGGGCCAAACGCCCGACCTTTCGGCAGTTTCCATCGACGCTGCGTTTAGGTTCGATCCTGTGGCCCCTGGGTCCCGGCTTTCGCCGGGATGACGGGAAAGTTGATTTCAACCCCAACCGCACAACCCCACAAGCCTCGCCCAACAGCTCCCCTCACCCCGGCCCGCCACCCACCTCGCCCAGATATTGCCGCGCCATCTCCGCATAATGCGGGGCGATGGACATCTGGGTGCGGATATCGTCTTCCGTCAGCGGGCGCAGGAATTTCGCCGGGCTGCCGCCCCACAATTCCCCTGCCTTCACCCTCTTGCCCGGCGTGACCAGGGCGCCGGCCGCGACCATGGCGCCCGCTTCCACCACCACGCCATCCATGATGCAGGCCTTCATGCCGATGAAGGCGCCATCTTCCACCACGCAACCATGCAGCAGGGCCAGATGGCCCACCGTGACATTGTCGCCGATGGTGGTGCTGAACCGGTTCTTCGTGCAATGCACGACGCTGCCATCCTGGATATTGGTATTCCTGCCGATCCGGATGAAATGCACGTCGGCGCGCACGGTGACATTGAACCAGATATTGCTGCCGGCACCGATCTCGACGTCACCGATGATGGTGGCGTTGGCCAGGAATGCCGTCGGGTCGATGACGGGCACCTTGCCCTTGAAGGGCAGGATGGTGGGGATGGGGCGCGTCTGGATCACGGGAACACCGGCACCACGTCCAGGCCCAGCGTCTCCGCAAAGCCGTTCATGATGTTGAAATTCTGCACGGCCTGCCCCGACGCGCCCTTCATCAGATTATCGATGACCGACGTCAGGATGGCACGGCCGGGAATGCGGTCGGCGAAGACATTGATCAGGCACAGGTTGGACCCGGCCACATGGCGGGTCTGCGGCCCCACCCCGGCCGGCAGCAGCTTCACGAACGCCTCTCCCGCATAGGCCTGCTCCAGGGCGGCGCGCAGGTCGGCGGCGGTGACGCCGTCCTTCAGCTTGACATAGGTCGTCGCCATCATGCCCCGGTTCATGGGGATCAGATGCGGGGTGAAGGCGATGCGCACATCGTCGCGACCAGCGGCCCAGCCCAGGCTCTGCTCGATCTCCGGTGCATGGCGGTGGGACGCGATGCCATAGGCATGCATGCCTTCCGCCACTTCGCAATAAAGGCTGCCCTGCTTGGCATCGCGGCCGGCCCCGGACACGCCCGACTTGGCATCGATGATGATGTCATCGGCCGCGATCAGCCCCGCCTTCAACAGCGGCAGCAGCGGCAGCAGCGACGCCGTGGGATAGCAGCCGGGATTGGCCACCAGCCGGGCCTGGGCCACCTGCTCGCGCGCCACTTCCGACAGGCCATAGACGGCCGTTTCCTGAAGCGCCGCAGCCTTGTGGGCGTGCCCATACCATTCGGCATAGGTATCGACATTGAACAGCCGGAAATCGGCCGACAGGTCGCAGACCCGCACATGCGCGGGCAGGCCGGCGATCACCTCCTGCGTCGTGCCATGCGGCAGGCCGCAGAAGACGAAATCCACCTCGGTCCAGTCGACATCGGCGATCTTGGTCAGGGCCGGCAGGTCATAGGGGGCCAGATGCGGGAACACCTCGGCCACCGGCTTGCCCGCCGCCCGTTCGCCCGTCAGCGCCGTGATGCGCACCCGCGGGTGGCGCAGCAGCAATCGCATCAGTTCAGCACCCGTATAGCCGGAAGCGCCCAGAATGGCGACGCGGACGGGGGAATGGACGGACGCTGCGGTCATGACGCTGATATCTCCTTGATGGGCAACGCGGATGCGCTTTTCCTGAACTTCGCATCCATACGTTACAAATACAGCTTCATGCCCTCATGCGAAGCATCAAAGCCAAGGCGCTGGTAGAACCTGTGTGCATCGGTCCGCTTCTTGTCGGTGGTCAGTTGCACCAGACCGCAGCCATGGGCGCGGGCCAGATCGACGCAGCTTTCGATCAGAACGGCGCCCAACCCCTGGGAGCGCAGGTTGCTGGCCACCCGCACATTCTCGATGGTGCAGCGGCGCATGCCCTTGCGGCCCAACTGGCGGACATAGTTCAACTGCGCCATACCGACGACGCGGCCATCCAGGTCCAGCACCAGCATCCCGGCATTGGGGTCCAGCGCGATCTCGTCCCAGGCCTGGTAATAGGGTTCCAGGTCGCTGCCGCTTTCCCGCGTGCTGCCTAGCATGTCGTCCTGCAACAGCGCCACCAGTTCGGGCACGTCCTGGCGCCGCGCGGTGCGCACCACGACATCATCCTTGATCGACATTCATGTCCCCTTTCCGCCTTGGTCCGCGCACCATGGCATTTCCGCGCGGCCGGGTCGAGGTGCCCTGCACGGGGCCCCTACATCTGCCGGAACAGGTGCAGGTAGGCGCGGCTGACGGGCAACGTCTCGGCCCGGCCCTTCAGATGGATGGTGGCCGTCTCATTCTCACCGCGCACGATATGGCCGACGGCGCGCAGGTTGACGATGGCGCCGCGATGCACCTGTTGGAACAGGTCGGGGTCCAGTTGTTCGGCAAGGTCCCGGATGGACAGGCGAATCACCGCCTCCTGCGGATGCCCGCCCTCCCCGCGCCAGCCGACATGGGTGTATTTCTCCGCCGCCAACAGGAAATCCACATCCTCCACGGCAATCAGGCGCACAACCGGCCCCACCGATGCGCGCAGCCAGCGCAGGTGCGCCGCCGCCGGCCCGGCGCGCAACTGTTCGGCCAGCCGGGCCAGCAGCGCGTCGGTATCGACCGCCGGCCGCTGCGCCGACAGCCGTTCGCGCAACCGCCCCACCGTGTCGGCCAGCCGTTCGGCCGCCACCGGCTTCACCAGATAATCCAGCGCCCCTTGCGCAAAGGCGGCCACGGCATACTGGTCAAAGGCGGTGACGAAGACCAGGTGCGCCCGCCGCCCGATGCGCTGTGCCGCCTCCACCCCCGACATTCCCGGCATATGCACGTCCAGGAAGCAGATATCGGGCGTCAGCGCCTCGAACAGCTCCACGGCCTGCCTTCCATTGCGCGCCTCCGCCACGATGCGCAACTCCGGCCAGACGGCGGCCAGCTGCCGGATCAGCGCGTCGCGCAGCAGGGGTTCATCCTCCGCCACCAGGGCGGTCGGGCCGCGCGCGCTCATGCCGGCCCCTTCTGCGCGGGGAAGAACAGCCGCGCCAAAACCCCGCCCCCCGCCCGCTCCTCCAGCGACAGCCCCGCCGCGGGGCCAAAGGCCAGCGACAGGCGCTGGCGCAGGGTGGACAGGCCCGTGCCCAGCCCCCCCACCCCGGCGCGCAGCCCCACACCGCTATCCGCGACCTCGATCCGGCAGACAACCCCTTCCTGCCGGCCGGAAATACGGATCTCGCCCCCTTCCTCCGCCGGGTCGATGCCATGGCGCACGGCATTTTCCACCAGGGTCAGCACGCTCATGGGCGGACAGGACAGGGCCAGCAACGGCTCCGGCACGTCCACAGCCACCGACAGCCGGTCGGGCATGCGCATCTGCATGATGTCCAGATAGGCACGCACCAGGGCCATCTCATCCCCCAGGCTGGCCGCCGGCACGTTCAGCCGCGGCACCGCCGCGCGCAGATAGGCGATCAGGCTGTCCAGCACGGCGACGGCCCGGGGCGAGCCCGTCTCCACCAGGGCGCGGACATTGGCCAGCGTATTGAACAGGAAATGCGGCTGCACCTGCGCCTGCAACAATTGCAGTCGCGCCTCGGCCGCCCGCCGTTCCAGCTCACTGCGTTCCAGGGCAAAGCCCAGCGCCTGATGCCGCGCGAACGCCTCCTTCTGCCGGACCAGCGCGCCCAGCGCCACCCACGGCCCGATCAGCAGCCCCGTCACCATCAGCGACGCCAGCCCCGACAGGCGCTGCCGGTCCTGCCACAAGGGCGGCCCGCCATCGGGCGTGGAATAGACGTAAAGCGCCAGCACCACAGGCGGGATGGTCAGACCCACCGCCACCACCTGCACCACCCAGCGCGGCAGCCAGCGTGGCAGGCGCCGGGGCCATTGTTCCCAAAACCCGAAGGCCAGCATGGCCATCAGCCCGATGGTGACCACGCGGGTCGCCAGCACGGCCTTGCTGCCGGCCCAGGTGGGCAACAGCAGCAGAAAGATCAGCAGGCAGGTGATGCCCACCGTCCGGAACCGCCGCCAGCCCAGCAGGGTCCGCAGCCGCGACCGCCATCCCGCCGGGGGCGACGCCGCCCCCTGATCCGTTCCGTCCGCCATCGCCACTCACATCCGGGGCAGCCACATGCCCATCGTCGCACCGAAGATACCAAAGGCCGTCAGCAACGCCAGCCCACACAACAGCCCGGCCATACCCATCCGCGCGGCCGCCGTCCCCCCGTCCCGCGCCCGGAAATACATCTCCAGCACGGCCAGCGGCAGCAGATACTGGGCAAAGGCCAGGAACACCAGGAACGGCCCCGTGAAGGTTTTCGCATCAAAACCGACCGGCGCCCGGAAGATCAGCAGCCAGCACATCAGCCCGATGCGGAAGAACCAGACCCCGCTGACGCACAGGAACAGGCGCAGGGCCCAGCGCCGATGCCGGTCGAACTGCCGCTGCCGGGCAAAGGTCCAGGCGATGCCGGCACAGATCAGGATGGCGATGCCGTTGCTGATGGTGCCGGCCTGCATGGCCGTGCTGCCCACCGTGCCGCGCCACGCGATCAGGGCGATGCCCCCCACCGCCAGGATGGCGGCGGCTCCCATATAGGTCCGCCCCATCCAGCGATGCAGCGCCGGCCGCCGACGCCGCAGGGCCGGCAGCAACTGCAAGGCGCCGAAGACGATGATGACCAGGGCGAACAGCGCATGCAGCCCGAACATCAGGTTGCCCAGCGCGTCCCCCGGCACATAGGCCTTGGCCGGCGACCGGTTCCAGCTTTCCGGCCCGCCGCCCAGCAGCACGCCGCCATAGATGGCGGCGACATACAGCGTGAAGATCATCTGCCCCGCCACGGCCACCAGCAGCCAAAGGCCGCCCGCCCTGACCAGCCAGCGGTCAGCCCGCAGCAACTGTTTGCGAACGGGCTGCACCCCCATCGTTTCCACCATCGACATCCACGCCTCCCTTCCCTGAATGGCCGGGCCAGACTGGCGGGAAAGGCCGATCATGGCCGCCCTTATGCGACAAATGACGGTATGGGGCGATGGGTGGCGGTCGGCGCGGCCCTGACTTGCAGGATGATCCGTTAACCGGGCGAAGGGTCGGGCGCATAGTCTTGGCCGTCGCCCGCCACCAGACCGGTATCATGACCGCCGCTCCTTCCGCTGTCGAACCGTCGAACAGCCCCTTCGCCTACGGCCCATATCGCCTTTACTGGTTCGCCCGCATCTCGGCCATCCTGGCCTTGCAGATGCAGATCGTTGCAACCGGCTGGCGCGTCTATGACGTGTCGGGCAGCCCCATGGCCCTGGGCTTCATCGGTCTGGCGGAATTCCTGCCTTCGATCCTGCTGGTGCTGGTCACCGGCCATGTCGCCGACCGATTCGACCGGCGCCGCGTCATCAATGTCTGCCAGGCGCTGGAAATCGTCGCCATGCTGGTCCTGTGGGCCGCGCTGCTGGACGAAGGCGGGGCCTTGTGGCCGGCCTTCGTGGCGGTGGCCATCCTGGGCACGGCGCGGGCCTTTGAAATGCCGGCCGCCTCCTCTCTGGTGCCCAATCTGGTGCCAGCCGCCGTGTTTCCCCGCGCCGTGGCCATGAATTCAGCGGCCTGGCAGGCGTCCAGCATCGTCGGCCCCGCTCTGGGCGGTCTGATCTATGGCCTGATCGGGCATTGGGTGTTTGCCGTCTGCGCGGGGCTGTTCGCCGTGGCCTTTACCCTGGTGGCCCTGATCCGCGTGCCGCCCAAGACCACGCCCGCCGCCGTGAAGAAGATCAGCCTGGAAACCCTGTTCGCGGGCTTCCGCTTCATCTGGGGCAAGCCCATCGTGCTCGGCGCCATTTCGCTGGACCTGTTCGCCGTGCTGCTGGGCGGGGCCACGGCCCTGCTGCCCGTGCTGGCCAAGGATCAGTTCAATGCCGGCCCGATCATGGCCGGCATCCTGCGCGCCGCTCCCTCCATCGGGGCCCTGGCCGTGGGCCTGGCCCTGGCTTTCTGGCCTGTGCAGCGGCGGGTGGGGCCGGTGCTTTATGTCTGTGTCGCCATCTTCGGCATCGGCACCATCATCTTCGGCATGACCAGTTCGGCCATCATCGCCGGCGTCGCCCTGATCGTAATGGGCGCGGTCGACATGGTCAGCGTCTTCATCCGCCAGTCGCTGGTTCAGCTTGAAACGCCCGATGACATGCGCGGCCGCGTCAGTGCCGTCAGCAGCCTGTTCATCGGTGCGTCCAACCAGTTGGGGGAATTCGAATCCGGCGTCACCGCAGCGTGGTTCGGCGCCGGCCCCGCCGTCATCATCGGCGGCATCGGCACGCTGGCCATCGTCGGCCTGTGGTGCGTGCTGTTTCCCGCCCTGCGCACGGTCGACCGGTTTCCCGGTGCTTCGAAAGTGACGGCTTGATGACGGGGGGACGCGGATGCTCCGCGCCTCCCCATATCAAGACCGGGCCGTAACTTACGGGGTGATGCCCCGCAGGCCGCCCTTGGTCCCTTCTTCCAGGAACCATTCATAGGTCTGGCGCAGGCCGTCAGCCAGACTGGTCTGGGCGGTCCAGCCCAGCTGGGCCAGCTTGGAATTATCCATCAGCTTGCGCGGGGAGCCATCGGGCTTCGTGCTGTCAAAGACGAAACGCCCCTGCCAGCCGACGGCCGCGGCCACCTGTTCTGCCAGCGTGCGGATGGACACTTCCTGCCCGGTCCCGACATTCACATGGTCATAGCCGCTATAGTTCTTCAACAGGAAGACCAGCGCGTCGGCCAGATCATCGACATAGAGGAATTCGCGCAGCGGCTTGCCCGATCCCCAGATGCTCACCTCCGCCAGCCTGTCGCGCTTGGCATCATGCAGGCGAGCCATCAGCGCCGGCAGCACATGGCTGTTGGACGGGTGGAAATTGTCACCGATCCCGTACAGGTTCGTCGGCATGGCGGAGATATAGTCGCAGCCATGCTGCTTGCGGAAAGCCTGGCACAGCTTGATGCCGGCGATCTTGGCGATGGCATACCACTCGTTGGTCGGCTCCAACGGCCCGGTCAGCAGGGCATCCTCCGCCATGGGCTGCGGCGCCAGCTTGGGATAGATGCAGGAGGAGCCGAGGAACAGCAGCTTTTCCACATTGGCGCGGAAGGCAGCCTGGACGATGTTGGTCTCAATGACCAGATTGTCGTACAGGAAATCGGCCGGATAGGTGTTGTTGGCATGGATGCCGCCAACCTTGGCCGCGGCCACGACGACGGCGTCCGGCTTGTTGGCCGCCACCCACTCCTCGACAGCCTGCTGGCGGGTCAGGTCCAGCACATCGCGACCGGCGGTCAGGATGGTGCAATTTTCCGACGCCAGGCGGCGCACGACAGCGCCGCCCACCATGCCGCGATGGCCGGCCACCCAGACGCGCTTGCCGGCCAGATCATAGGAACGCAGATCGCTCATCTTCGTCTTTCCCTGAATCAGGCCAGCAGCTTCACGTCGGCTTCGACCATTTCCTTCACCAGATCCGGGAAGCTGGTCGTGTGCGTCCAGCCCAGCTTGGCCTTGGCCTTGGACGCATCGCCCAGCAGCAGGTCAACCTCGGTCGGGCGGAAATAGCGCGGATCGATGCGCACCAGCGTGGCACCGGTTGCGGCATCACGGCCGATCTCGTCCACGCCCTCCCCGCTCCATGCGATGGTCCGGCCGACATGGCCGAAGGCGCGCTCCACGAATTCGCGCACCGTGTGCGTCTCGCCCGTGGCCAGCACGAAATCCTCTGCCTTGTCCTGCTGCAGGATGCGCCACATGCCCTCGACATAGTCGCGGGCATGGCCCCAGTCGCGCTTGGCGTCCAGATTGCCCAGATACAGGCAATCCTGCTTGCCATGATGGATGGCGGCCACGGCGCGCGTGATCTTGCGGGTGACGAAGGTCTCCCCGCGGATCGGGCTTTCATGGTTGAACAGGATGCCGTTGCTGGCATGCATGCCATAGGCTTCGCGGTAATTCACCGTGATCCAATAGGCATAGAGCTTGGCGGCGGCATAGGGACTGCGCGGATAGAAGGGCGTCGTCTCCTTCTGCGGCGTCTCCTGCACCAGACCGTACAGTTCCGACGTCGATGCCTGATAGAAGCGGGTCTTGTCTTCCAGCTTCAGGATGCGGATGGCTTCCAGCAGGCGCAGCGTGCCGATGCCGTCGGCGTTGGCCGTATATTCCGGCGTCTCGAAACTGACCTGCACATGGGACTGAGCTGCCAGGTTATAGATCTCGTCCGGCTGGGTTTCCTGGACGATGCGGATCAGGTTGGTGCTGTCCGTCAGGTCGCCATAGTGCAACTGGAACCGCACATCCTGTTCATGGATGTCCTGGTACAGGTGATCGATGCGGGCTGTGTTCAGCGAAGAGGAACGGCGCTTCAGACCATGGACGATATAGCCCTTGGACAGCAGCAGTTCCGCCAGATAGGCACCATCCTGTCCGGTGACGCCGGTGATCAAGGCAACCTTACGCGACATGCTTCCACTCTCCGGGGCGATGGGGACCCATCACCTTCTGTCAAGATTACCGCCTGACCGCCCCGTCAGCGGCGTTAAACGCTGCTCATACCGCGTCGGCGACGCAATGTGAACCCCAGCCGTCAGCGCGATGGGCCTGCGAAGGCCTCCAGTGCGTGGAAAACCGCGTCCACGTCCCCCACATCGGTGCGGATATAACGCTGTCCGCTCCGCTGCCCTTCACGGCAGATCAGATCGACATCCGATTCCGGCGAACCGATATAAAGCACATCCTTGCCCGACGCGATGCAGCCATAGGTCTTCGACGGAATGACATAGGCCACGAACCCGTCGCGCAGGGTGATCAAATGCGCGTCCGGCGTGACTAGCAGCCGGCCCAGGTCCCCGAACGGCACGGGGCGGCCGCGGACCACGGGCAGCCCTTCGGCCTTCAACCGCTGTTCGACCACATCCGCCCCCGCCCCGATGGCGTTCAGCCACAGGCCGACCCGACCGCTGCCCTGCCGGTGGTGGCGGATATAGGCATCAATGAAGGTGTCGGTATCGTGGGCCACGCCCCAATTGCCGGAATAAAGCAGGACGACCTTGCCTTCCAGCCCCGGCGGCACCGGCAGCGGCACCTCATCCCCCGTCAGTTCCACGGGCGGCGGGTCGCGCTTCAGCAGGATATGGTCGGCCGGAATGCCATAGCGGCGCAGCAGCCGCACCTGGTCCTCGCCCGATGCCTCGAACCGCTGTACCCGGCGGCGCAGCCAGATGGTCAGGGCGAGCGCTGCATCCAGCACCCGTGACGGCTTCTCCCGCGACGCGATCAGGCATTCCGGGTGGAAATCGGCGATGCGGTAGATCAGCGTCTTGCGCAGCAGCACATTCAGCGGCACCAGGAAATGCAGCAGGAACGGAGGGGAGCCTGTGAACAGGATCTCGTCCGCCGCGGCCAGATATTTCCAGGCACGGGATATCAGCATGGCATTGGTGCGCACGGTCCAGGCCAGACGGCGCCCCAGGCTGGCCCGGTCCAGCGGCGGGGCCGGCAGGCGCAGGGTGCGGACAGTGCCGGGGCCGACCGCTTCCTGCTCCTCACTGGCCTCTTTGGCAGAGGTCAGGCCGACCAGCGTGACGTCATAACCCCGCGCCGCGCGCTCGCGGCAATGCATAACGGCATATTGGCCGACGGCGCCGAAATCGGGTGGCAGCCAGTCGCACAGATAGACAAGCTTGGTCATCATCAACCGGGATAAATCCTTGCAAGCCGGGCATTGACCGCGAAAGCGGCGCGCCTGTCAATGCACGGTCGGCCCGGAGCTGCCCTCCGCCACCTCCAGCAGGTGCAGCGCTTCCGCCTTGGCCCGGGCCACGTCGCCCACGAAGACAACCGGCCCCTTGCGATGGCGCAGGCCCAGCCCGTGCAGCACGCCCAGCGGCTGGCGCTGCAAGCCTGCCATCACCACGAAGGCGCCGCGCTTGCCCGCCCGCGCCACCAGCGTGGATAGGGCGTCGGCCCCGGTGGCGTCCAGCATGGGCACGGTTTCCATGTCCAGGATCAGCACGCGCGGCGCCCCGCCGGTGCGGTCCAGCACATCCAGCAGCTTGCGCGCGGCACCAAAGAACATGGGCCCGTCAATACGGTAGAGAACGGTGCCGGGCGGCAATCCCTTGGCCAGGTCCGGCTCCTCTCCGCTTTCCGACACGCTGACCGTTTCCGACATGCGGTGCATGAACATGACGGCGGCCAGGATCACCCCCACCTCAATGGCTACCGTCAGATCGATCAGCACCGTCAGGATGAAAGTGGTAAGGAGAATGATGCGGTCGCTGATGGGAGACACGCGAGCGGCGTGCAGGAACCGTGGCGCATCGCTCATGTTCCAGGCCACGACGACCAGCACGGCCGCCAGCACGGCCAGCGGCACAAAGGCGGCCAGTTTGCTGAAGGCCAGCATGAACAGCAGCAGGAAGGCGGCATGCAGCATGCCCGACACCGGCGATTTCGCGCCCGACCGGATATTGGTCACGGTGCGCGCAATCGCCCCCGTGGCCGGCAGCCCGCCGAACAGGGCCGACACGGTGTTGGCCACGCCCTGACCCAGCAGCTCGGCGTTCGGCCGATGCCGCCGCCCCGTCATCCCGTCCGCCACGACGGCCGACAGCAGCGACTCGACACCCGCCAGGAAGGCGATGGTCAGGGCCGCCGGCATCAGTTCCCGCAGCTTGGCCATCGTCACCACCGGCATGACCGGCGCGGGCAGATGGTCGGGAATGCCGCCAAAGCGCGACCCGATGGTCTCCACATCCAGCCCCATGGTCAACGCCCCGACCGACGCCAGCACCACGGCGACCAGGAAACCCGGCACCCGCGGCGCCACGCGGCGCAGTGCGATGATCAGGGCCAGGGAGCCCAGGCCCAGGGGGGCAGCAATCCCGATCGTATCGCGCGCCGCCCAGAAGGCGGGCCATTTCTCCAGGAAATCCGCCGGGACCGACGCCATGGACAGGCCCAGCAGATCCTTGATCTGGCTGGTGAAGATGATGACGGCAATGCCCGACGTGAACCCCGTCACCACAGGTTCCGGGATATATTTGATCCATTGGCCAAGGCGGAAAACCGCCGCCAGGATCAGGATCAGCCCCGCCAGCAGCGTGGCCAGCACCAGACCATCATAGCCATGCCGGTTGATGACATCGACCACCACCACGACAAAGGCCCCCGTCGGGCCACCGATCTGCACCCGGCTGCCGCCCAGTGCTGAAATCAGGAAACCCGCCACCACGGCCGTCACCAGCCCCTTGTCCGGCGTCGTACCGGACGCAATGGCCAGCGCCATGGCCAGTGGCAACGCCACGATGGCAACCGTCAGCCCGGCAATGGCGTCCGCCCGCAGGTCCTTCAGCCCATAGCCTTCCCGCAGACAGGTCACCAGCTTGGGCAGAAGCTCCCGCGACAGCGGCAAGGGCGTGGCGCTCATGATTCCCCCGAACAACAGAAGAAATTATGTAGATTTACCTCAGGTTCCGCCTATTGGGTGGTGTAAGTCAAGCCTCTGCGTCACTCCTGCGCAGTCGACTTAACAGCGCCGTTGCCGTCAGCCCCCGGCCACTGTAATCGAATTCCACCAAGCAGCCGAAGGCTTCCCCCGCCAATGTCCAATCCCGCCGACACCTCTCCCATCCCGGCCTCCGTCGGCGCAAGCCTGTCCGGCACCAATCTGGAACGGGCTGGCGATCACAACCAGCGTGTGACCTTGCAGGCCATCCGCGTCGGCGGCCCCATCACCCGGGCGGAACTTGCAGAAATCACGGGCCTGACGGCCCCTGCCATCGCCAATATCACCAAGCGGCTGCTGACGGAGGATCTGATCCTGGAAGCCGGGCGCCTGATGGGACAGCGCGGGCAGCCGGCCATGAAGCTGGCCATCAATCCCGACGGCTGTTTCTCCGTCGGCGTCAATATCGACCGTGACCATATCACGCTGGTCGTGCTGGACCTGATGGGTCAGGTCCGGGCCCGCGCCACGCGGGAGGTGAACTTCGCCCTGCCGGATGAAGTGGCTGAATTCGTAAGAGCCGAACTGTCCGCCATCCTGGCCCGCGGCGAGTTGAAGGCCAAGCGGCTGATCGGCATGGGCGTGGCCCTGCCCGACGACCTGGGCCGCGTGCATCTGCCCCAGCAACCCGCCGATTACGCGGCCTGGAACCAGACTGACATCAGCGCGCTGTTCGCCAGTCACTTCCCCACCCTGCCGGTCCTGGTGGAAAATGACGCGACGGCGGCGGCGCTGGGTGAATTACAGTTCGGGCTGGGGCTGCGCCATCCCAGCTTCTTCTACATCCTGTTCAGCCGCGGCCTGGGCGGCGGACTGGTCCTGGATGGACAATATTACCGCGGCGCACAGGGCCGCAGCGGCGAAATCGGTTTTCTGCCTGTTCGTCATCCAGACACCGATGCCCGCACCTTACAGGACGCGGTGTCGCTGTCGGCCCTTTACGATCACATGGCCCGGCATGGCTATGAACTGTCCCTGCCTGATGATCTGCTGGGACTGGACGAGCGGGGACAGGGACTGGTTGCGCAATGGGTGGCGTTGGCAGCCAGCCTGTTGACAGACCCTGTGCTGGCCATCAGTTGCCTGATCAATCCGGAAACCGTGTTCATCGGCGGACGCCTGCCCGGCGTCATCCTGGATGCGTTGATCCAGGCCTTGAACGCACGCCTGTCCCCCTTCAGCGACCGTATACCCATGCTGGCCAAGGTTCGACCGGCCGCAATGGCGGCCGACGCGCCGGCCGTTGGTGCCGCCATCCTGCCCTTCAATCAGCGTCTGCTGCCCGGCCGTTCGGTCCTGATGAAGACGGCTGAAGAATGAGTGGTGCGAGTTAATTCTTATTTCAAATTGTCTATTTAATAATGCCCTGCTAAATTGCCGGGCAAATGCGGGGGCCTTTGCGCCCAGCTTCATAACATTCCGGGGACGGGAGCGTTCGGGTCGATGATCAGGATCGGGGTTGATTTCGGCGGCACAAAGATCGAAGCCGCCGCCCTGTCGGCACAGGGGGAATTCCTGTCGCGGCTGCGCGTGCCCAATCCCGGCAGCTATGATGCTGCCATCGACGCCGTCCGTGATCTGATCGCCCGCACAGAGGCTGCCGTGGGTCGCGCCGCTTCCGTCGGACTGGGGGTCCCCGGAAGCATCAACCCATCCACCGGTTTGATGCGCAACGCCAATTCCACCTATCTGAACGGGCGCAATTTTGCCGCCGATCTGACCGCTGCCCTTGGCCGGCCGGTGCGGCTGGCCAACGATGCCAATTGCCTGGCCCTGTCGGAAGCCACGGATGGGGCGGCGGCAGGCGCCCATACCGCTTTCGCCATCATCATCGGTACGGGCTGCGGCGGCGGGCTGGTGGTTGATGGCCGGCTGGTTGAAGGGGCGAATGGTATCGGCGGCGAGTGGGGTCACATGCCCCTGCCCTGGCCCCGCGCCGATGAGGTACCAGGTCCCGCCTGCTGGTGCGGACAGCATGGCTGCCTGGAAACATGGGTGTCGGGCACGGGCCTGCGGCGCGATCACACCGCAATGACCGGCCGCGACATGCCGGGTGAATGGATCATCGACGCGGCACGCAGCGGCGATGCCGGGGCGGGGGCTGCGCTGGATCGCTATATCGACAGGCTGGGACGCGGGATCGCCGTGATCTGCAACATTGTCGATCCCGATGTGTTCGTGCTAGGTGGCGGGATGTCGAATGTCGCGGAACTGTACGGGCGGCTGGAGGATGTGGTCCGGTCGCATGTGTTCTGTGATACTTGGCAGGCCCGCATCGTGCCGGCCCGCTGGGGCGACAGCTCGGGCGTGCGCGGGGCGGCGCAGCTCTGGCGGTAACAGAGCGATCCTATCTAGGAATGGTGGAACCCATGTCCCTGTCGCCCTTGCAAGAGGCTGTCGCACGCCGTGACCGGCTGGTTTCCTGGCTGAACGGCTATGCCTATCCCCTGTGGTGGCAAGCCGGTTACGATCATGCGGCCGGCGGCTTCCATGAAAAGCTGGATCAGCAAGGCCAGCCCGTGCAGGCACCGCGGCGTGCGCGGGTCCAGCCGCGTCAGATTTTCTCCTATGCCCTGGCCCCGTCATTGGGTTGGGACGGCCCGGCCACGGACATCGTGCGTCAGGCGCTGGATTGCTATCTGGCACGCTATCGCCGCGAAGACGGGCTGTTCCGCACCCTGGTCGCCGCCGATGGCGCTCCCTTGGATGATCGCGCCGATCTTTACGACCAGGCCTTCGCCCTGTTCGGGTTGAGTGCGGCCGCGGGGCCGCTGAACGCTTTCGACACCCTGCACGACACGGCCGTCACCCTGCGCGACCGGCTGCTGGCAGAGGTGGGGCACAAGGGCGGCTTTACCGAATTGCCGCCCGCCGGCCTGCCCCTGCAATCCAACCCCAATATGCACCTGTTTGAGGCATCGCTGGCCTGGGAAGCCCATGGTGGCGATGCCGGCTGGACGGCGATGGCCGACGGCATCGCCGGTCTGGCCCTGTCGAACTTCATCGATGGGCAGACGGGGGCGCTGCGCGAATTCTTCGATGCTGACTGGCATCCGGCCCCCGGTACGCAAGGCCGCATTGTCGAACCGGGGCACCAGTTGGAATGGGCCTGGCTGATGCTGCGCTGGGGCCGCCTGCGCGGGCGGGAGGATGCGATCAAGGCCGGCCTTCGCCTGTTGCAGATCGGGGAAACACACGGCGTCGACCCGGCGCGTGGCGTGGCCTTCAACAGCCTGCTGGACGATTTCTCCATCCATGATCACAGCGCCCGCCTGTGGCCGCAGACCGAACGGATCAAGGCCGCCGTGCTGGCCGCCGAGATTACTGGCGATGCTGCCTGCTGGTCACAGGCCGCCCGCGCCGCCGACGGGCTGGAACGCTATCTGGCCACACCCGTCAAGGGCCTGTGGTGGGACAAGATGGCCCCGGACGGCCGCATGACGGACGAACCGGCCCCGGCCAGCAGCTTCTACCACATCACCTGCGCCATTGCGGAACTGGACCGGGCGGTTCGCGCCGCTCTTGCGGCGTAGCCAAGCCTGCGGATGCAGGCGCTGCTGGTGCGAGAACACGCAAATGTTAAGCCCCGGTCTTGCGGCCGGGGCTTTATCATTCAGGCAGCCAAAGGCCCGATATAGCGTGACGATGGCCGCATCAGCCGGCCCGTCGCCTCCTGCTCCATGACATGCGCGGTCCAGCCGGCGACGCGGCCCATGGCGAAGATGGGCGTGAACAGGGACCGGTCCAGTCCCACGGCATCCAGCAGCAGTGCGGTATAGAATTCCACGTTCGTTTCCAGCGGACGGTCGGGCCGGTGACGGGCCAGTGCTGCCAGGGCCGCCCTCTCCACCTTTTCCGCCAGATCGATGCGGGGACTGGACAGTCCCACCACAGCGTGTTTCAGCACCTCCGCCCGCGGGTCACGCACACGATAGATGCGATGTCCGAACCCCATCAGCCGCCGGCCCGCCGCCAACTCGGCCGACAGCCAGGCAGGGGCCGCGTCCGCCGTGCCGATGGCATCCAGCATGTCCAGCACCGGCCCCGGCGCCCCGCCATGCAAGGGCCCCTTCAGGGCGCACAGGCCGGCCACCACGCTGCTGATCGTGCCGGCGCGGGTGGAGGCGACGATGCGCGCCGCAAAGGTGGAGGCATTCAGCCCATGGTCGCTGACCGTCACCAGATAGGTGTCCAGCGCGCGGGCCAGTGCCGGATCGACGGGGGCGCCCTTCATCATGCGCAGGAAATCCGCCGCATGGCCCAGCGACGCATCCGGGGCCACGGGTGCCAGCCCGACCTGAAACCGGACCCGAGCCGCGATGAAGACCGGCACCGCCGCCACGGCGCGCACCGCGTCATCGGCGGGGTCGATATCGGGCAGTGCCGCCAGCATCAGGCGCAGTGCCTCCACATCGCTCAATCCCACCGTCGCGGGCAGCAGGGCCGGCAGCAGGGCCGCCACCTCCACCCGCGCCTCGCCCAGCGCCGCCGCCAGGTTGCGCGGCTTGCCGCCCAGCGGGTGGAAATCCTGCCAGAGCAAGGACGTCACCCCTTCGAAATCCAGGCTTGCCGCCGCGCGTTCCACGGGCAGCCCCCGCAGGACCAAACGGCCGGCCAGTCCATCCACATGGCTCAGCACCGTTTCCGCCGCGACGATCCCATCCAATCCAGCCGACATTTCCGGCTCCTTTCTTCCGTGTCTCATTGATGGACAGCGTCGGCCGGCTTCGATATACAGTCAATATTGATTCAATAAATCAATATATACAGCGATGGATGTACTGATGAGCCAGCCTTTGACCCTGTCTGCAAAGGAAGCGGCGGCCGAGTTGGGCGTCAGCCTGCCCACGCTCTATGCCTATGTCAGCCGCGGCCTGATCCGGTCGGAGGCGCCGGCCGGCGGACGTACCCGGCTTTACCGGGCCGAGGATGTGCGCAATCTGGTGACAAGGCGCGACCGTCCCGCAGAGGCGGCAAACGACCGCGCCCTGGACTGGGGCGCACCCGTGCTGGAATCGGCGATCACGCTGATCACAGGCGACGGGCTTTACTACCGGGGTCGCGATGCGCGCGATCTGGCGGCAGGCGCCACGCTGGAAGGGGTGGCCACCCTGCTGTGGGACGCGTCCGATGATCCGTTCGCGGAGGAGCCGCCATCCCTGCCAGGCTTCGTGACATTGCCGTCAGGGCTGGATCCACTGGACCGGCTGCTGGCCCTGCTGCCATTGGCGGCAGCGGCGGACCTGAAGGCGGTGAACCGCACACCGGCCGGTCTGGCGCGCACGGGCGCGCGCATCCTGCGCCTGACGGCGGCCGTGCTGGCCGGCACCGCGCCGTCATCCCAACCCATCCATCTGCAACTAGCCAGCGCCTGGGGCGTGTCGGGACCAGCGGCGGAACTGATCCGGGCCGCCCTGGTGCTGTGCGCTGATCATGAGTTGAACGCGTCCGCCTTCACGGTGCGCTGCGTCGCCTCCACCGGCGCCAGCCCCTACGCCGCCTTTTCTGCCGGCATCGGCGCGCTGCGGGGTCCGCGCCACGGGGGCATGACAGCGCGGGTGGCGGCCATCCTGCCCGGCCTGCTGGACAGTGCCGATCCGGTGCAGGCGCTGTCAGCCCTGCTGGCACGCGGCGATGAACTGCCGGGGTTCGGCCATCCGCTCTATCCCCATGGCGATGTGCGGGCGGCCTGGCTGCTGAAGCGGATGACGGCCACCTGGCCGCAGGATGCGCGCCTGCGCCGCGCCATGGGGCTGGCGCGCGCGGCCACCGACATGGCTGGATCGGCCCCGACGGTGGATTTCGCCCTGGTGCTGTTGGCCGAACGGCTGGGCCTGCCGGCGCATGCGCCGCTGACCCTGTTTACAGTCGGGCGCAGTGCCGGATGGGTGGCGCATCTGCTGGAACAGTCGCGGTCCGCCGTGCTGATCCGGCCGCGCGCCCGCTATACCGGTGTGCGACCGGGGTGACGCCGGACTTGCGTCCGGGTACGCGACCCTCCATATGCACCCTATGACCGACCCCGCCGACAAATATCAGGCCGAAGCCTTGCGCATCGATCCGATCAAGATGCGCAGCGATGCCGACCTTGTGCGTCGGCGTTTCTGGGACAAGCTGCGCCGGTCGCTGGCGCGTATTCCGTTCGCTGACCGGATTGTCGCCGCACGCTATGCCGCCACCGACCCAGCCACGCCGCTGCGTGACAAGGCGGTGCTGCTGGGAGCGCTGGCTTATTTCATCGCGCCCGTGGACGCCATCCCCGATTTCATCGCCGTGCTGGGCTATACGGACGATCTGGCCGTGCTGACCCTGGCCCTGCGCACGGCGGCCGGCGCCATCCGCACGGAACATCGGGAACGGGCACGCGCCTGGCTGGAAGGTCACAAGGTCGCACCGGTCACCCCGGACGACGTAGCCGCAGGTCCCGTCATCGACCATGAAGCATAAAAAAAGCCCCGGTCCATCCGTTGGACCGGGGCGCGCACAAAACCTGTGAAGCCTCAGCCGTGGGCCAGAATGGCCAGCAGCAGCAGCGCCACGATATTGGTGATCTTGATCATCGGGTTCACGGCCGGGCCGGCCGTGTCCTTGTACGGGTCGCCCACGGTGTCACCGGTCACGGCCGCCTTATGCGCGTCCGAGCCCTTGCCGCCATGGTGGCCTTCCTCGATATATTTCTTGGCATTGTCCCAGGCGCCGCCGCCCGACGTCATGGAAATGGCGACGAACAGACCCGTGACGATGACGCCCAGCAGCATGGCGCCGACGGCGGAGAAAGCCGCCCCCTTGCCCGCGATGGCGGCGATCAGGAAATACAGCACCACCGGCGCCAGCACCGGCAGCATGGAGGGGATGATCATCTCCTTAATGGCGGCCTTGGTCAGCATGTCGACAGCCCGGCCGTAATCGGGCTTGGACGTGCCGGCCATGATGCCCTTGTCCTCACGGAACTGGCGGCGCACCTCTTCCACCACCGACCCGGCGGCGCGGCCGACGGCCGTCATGCCCATGGCACCGAACAGATAGGGCAGCAGGCCACCCAGGATCAGGCCGACGACGACATAGGGGTTGGCCAGACTGAAATCCACCGTCACGCCGTCGAAATAGGGATAGGTGGCGGCATTGGCGATGAAGAACTTCAGATCCTCATTATAGGCCGCGAACAGCACCAGGGCGCCCAGGCCTGCCGAACCGATGGCATAGCCCTTGGTCACGGCCTTGGTCGTGTTGCCCACGGCGTCCAGGGCGTCGGTGGTGACGCGGACATCCTTGGGCAGGTCCGCCATTTCGGCGATGCCGCCGCCATTGTCCGTGACGGGACCATAGGCGTCCAGCGCCACCACCATGCCGGCCACGGCCAGCATGCTGGTCACGGCAATGGCGATGCCGAACAGGCCAGCGAACAGGAAGCAGACGACGATGGCGACACAGATCACCAAGGCCGGCAGGGCTGTGGACTCCATGGAGACAGCCAGACCCTGGATGACATTGGTGCCATGGCCCGTCGTGCTGCTCTGCGCCACCGACTTCACGGGGCGGTAGTTGGTGCCCGTATAATATTCGGTGATCCAGACGATCAGGCCTGTCACCACCTGGCCGGCAACGGCACAATAGTAAAGGTCGCGTGCCGTGAAGGACACGCCGCCGCCCGTGGTGAAGGCGGTATCGAAGCCCTGGGGCAGAACCCAGGCCGTCACACCGGCGATCGCCACCAGGGAAAGCACGCCGCAGGCGATGAAGCCCTTATACAGCGCACCCATGATTGAATTGTTCGACCCCAACTTCACGAAGTAGGTGCCGATGATGGAGGTGATGATGCAGGCGCCGCCGATGGCCAACGGATAGACCAGCGCCGAGGCCAGCACATCCTGGCCAGCAAAGAAGATGCTGGCCAGCACCATGGTGGCCACCACCGTCACGGCATAGGTCTCGAACAGGTCGGCCGCCATGCCGGCGCAATCGCCGACATTGTCACCGACATTGTCGGCAATGACGGCGGGGTTGCGCGGATCATCCTCCGGGATGCCGGCTTCGACCTTGCCCACCAGATCGGCGCCCACGTCCGCGCCCTTGGTGAAGATGCCACCACCCAGACGGGCAAAGATGGAAATCAGCGAGGCGCCGAAGCCCAGCGCCACCAGCGCGTCGACCAGCGGCCGGCCTTCCACCCCCATGCTGGTCAGCACGAAATAGTAACCGGCAACCCCGAGCAGGGCCAGACCGGCCACCAGCATGCCGGTGACGGCGCCGGCGCGGAAGGCCAGCGACAGGCCCTGCGCCAGACCCTGGCGCGCGGCCTCCGCGGTGCGGACATTGGCGCGCACGGACACATTCATGCCGATATAGCCGGCAGCAGCTGACAGCACAGCCCCCAGCACGAAGCCGATGGCCACATGCACACCCAGCAGCACACCGACCAGAATGGCGATGACGACGCCGACGATGGCAATGGTCGTATATTGGCGGTTCAGATAGGCACCCGCGCCGATCTGGATGGCGTGGGCGATTTCCTGCATCCGGTCATTGCCGGGGCTGGCGGAGAGCACGGCACGGGCCGTGACCATTCCGTAGAGGATGGCCAGCACCCCACATGCCAGCACGAAGTACAACACTTGCGTGGTCATGTCGTTTCCTTACCCTGTTGAAGATGCCGCTTCTGATTTTTGTGACCCGAACGGCCGGCGGCATTTGGCAGGTGGAAGCATGCCATGCGTTTTTAAATGCGGCAATACGCCGTCATTGAAAAGCACGCATGGAGGAGCGTGTTTCCGACGGCATCCAGAATGTCTGGCAACTGGTTGGATCAGTAAACGGGTCTCTGGCTGACCGACTGGATCAGGACGTCATGCACAACACCAGGGCCCAGCACCTTGTCCGTCGTCTCCTGAAGCTTCAACTTCAAGGCTGGAATATTGATGACCTGGCCGTCGATGACCTGTCCCTTGTCGATACCGCCGTAAAGCGCCTGCACATAGGCGTCGATCAGGCGCGGGCTCTGATTGCGGACCTGTTCCTTTACCGTATCGTCGTCAACCTCCAGGCTGACAGTGACCATGATGTTCTGTTCCACCTTCTTGGCACCCAGAACAGGCACGATCATCGGGCCCACCTGCACAAAGACGGGCGGCCCCACCCGCTCCTTCTTCTTCGGCGCTTCTTCTTCATGATGTTCGCCGTCCTTGGCCGGCTTCGGGCCGAACATCACATAGCCGCCGACGCCGGCACCAATCAGTACCAGCAGCGCCAGGACAAGCAGGATGATCTTCTTCATGGAATCAGCGTCCTCCAACCAATCAGCGCACTATAGCCCCTCGCCCCGCGGGTCACGAGCAGCAATTCCGGCGGCAGGCCATGCCACAGACCTTGAACGTTGTTCAAGTTGATGCCGCCTGTCAAGTCCGACAGGACTGTCCCCCGCAAATCGGTAGGATTTCGGGTCTGGAGCGGGGGTAGCGATATTCTTGCGCATACACCGGCAATCAGCTTTTGCGCTGCCACACCGGTAACGCTATGATTATCGAATATTTTCCGCAGGCCGGTCGTAAAGATGGACCCCAGTCTCTCCACTGACGACGCGCATTTGCTGACGCTGGCGGCGCGCATCCGCCGCGACAAGCCGCAGAAGCACGCAGCCATCCTTGACCTGTCGTCGCTTCTGCATATCGACGAGCCGGTGTTCCGCCGCACCCTGCTGCATTGGCTGGCCGGCGAGGAACGGTCCATCGATATCTTCGAACTGGCACATGCCCGCGTCGTAATGATCATCCCGAACGAGCAGCTGGAGGCACGACGGGAGGCGATGGCGCAGATCGCTTCACTGATGGGCAACCACCGGCGGGGCCTGATCAGCGTGGACTGGTATGATCTGGCGCGCGAGGCGGAGCGGTTCGCGACCACCGTGCAGGAACTGGTGGCCGCCGACGGGGCAGAACGGTTCCCCGACGCGCCCCCGGGCGCTGGCGCGCTGGAGCGGTTCTTGTCCATAGAACGTACCCTGCACGCCGTCGATCTCTCCTCCCTGTTACGGGAAACGCCGATCTTCCGGCTGGAGGAGGATGGTGAACTGAACCCGGTGATGGTGGAACGCACCGTGTCGATCCAGGCGCTGGACCGGTTGTTCGGCACCAACCTGGTCCGCAATCCCTGGCTTTACGACAAGGTGACCAGCCTGCTGGACCGGCGGATGCTGTACGACCTGCTGCGTGACACAGGGGCCCATGACCTGCCGCTGGCCGTAAAGCTGCATGCCGCCACGGTCGTGGGGGATGAGTTCCGCAACATCGTGGCCCGTTTCCCTGCCCGGTTGCACGGGAAGCTGGTGCTGGAACTGCCTTTCCTGGAATGGACGGCCCTGCGCCCGACCTTCCAGCAGGCCTTGCAGGTCGCGCGGGTGGAGGAGATCGAGGTCGCGCTGGACCATGTGCCGATCTCCGCCCCGTCCGACACCGAACTGCCCCGCGTCGACTGGTACCGGATTCCCTGGATTGGCGATGATGGCACGGCGCCAGACCTGTCCCAGGGCATCGCCTGGCTGGGGCCGGTGGACAAGAAGCGCTGCATCCTGACCCGCTGCACCAGCCCGGATGCCATCGCCGCAGCGAAAGGCGCCGGCATCCTGCATGTCGAAGGCCCCGCCGCTGTACAGATGGTGCGCGACGGCGTTCGGGTCGAAGCCGAGCGCCGCGCCGCCATCCTGGTCACCGACGGCGCCGGCGGGCCGACGACGGAAGCCGAAGCCGAAGCCCCCAAGGGCCCCCTGTCCTGGCTATCCGGCCTTTTCCAACGCAATCCCCCGCCGAAGACGGAATAGCCGGGCCCAGGAGCCGCCCGCCGAACAACATGCCGAGTGAATAATTTACCCATCACCAATTGCCCTGGATCATTTCGCCCGGTCCTGTGCCCGTGCGAACCTGTCCCCGGATCGAAGGAAGCGAATAGCCACCGTGGATTTGCCGTTGACGAAGTTCCTGGGCGACAAGGTGCTGAACCAAGGCATGGTAACTGCCATCCACGGGTCGGTGCTGGAGATCAGTTTCGACGCCGGCCTGCCTGCCCTGGACGAAGTGGTTGAGGTCGAAACGCGCGACGGGCCGCTGGTCGCGGAGGTGCGCGCCCATGCCAGCCCGACACAGGTGCTGGCCATTGCCATGGACAGCGTTTCAGGCCTTGCCCGCGGGGCGACGGCCCGCCGCACCGGGGCGCCGCTGCGTGTGCCGGTGGGCCAGCCCATGCTGGGAAGGGTGGTGGATGTGCTGGGCCGGCCCGTTGATGGCATGGGGCCCCTGCCCGATGGCCTGGAACAATGGGCCATCCATCGGCCGGCCCCATCCTTGTCCAGACGGTCGGCCCGGCGGTCGCCGCTATGGACGGGGATCAAGATCATCGACCTGCTGGCCCCGCTGGTGCGCGGTGGCAAGGCGGCCCTGTTCGGCGGGGCGGGCGTGGGCAAGACCGTTCTGATCATGGAACTGATCCGCACCGTGGCTGAACGCGACCATGGCCTGTCCGTCTTCGCCGGCATCGGCGAACGCTCGCGTGAGGCGCAGGAACTGCTGGAGGATATGCGCGGGTCGGGCATGCTGTCGCGCACGGCCCTGGTCCTGGGCCAGATGGCGGAACCGCCGGGTGCCCGCTGGCGCGCCGGTCTGACAGCCCTGACCCTGGCCGAGCATTTCCGCGACGGCATGGGCCGCGACGTGCTGCTGCTGATGGATAATGTCTTCCGCTTCGTGCAGGCCGGCGCCGAAATCTCCGGCATGCTGGGCCATATGCCGGCGCGCGTCGGTTATCAGCCGACCATGGCGGGGGAGATCGGGGAATTGCAGGAACGCATCGCGTCCGTCCCCGGTGCGGCCATCACGGCCATCCAGGCTGTCTATGTGCCGGCCGACGATTTCACCGATCCGGCCGTGGCGGAACTGTTCAGCCATCTGGACGGGTCGATCGTGCTGTCGCGCGCTGTGGCGGCAGAGGGACTCTACCCGGCGGTGGATCCACTGGCCTCCAACTCCCGCCTGATGGACCCGTCCTTCGTGGGCGAACGCCACCATCGGGTGGCAGAGGCCGTGCGCGGCGCCATCGCCCATTATCGGTCGCTGGAGGATATCATCGCCCTGCTGGGCATCGATGAATTGAGCCCGGCCGACCGCCTGACCGTGACGCGGGCCCGCCGCCTGCTGCGCTTCCTGACCCAGCCCTTCTTCGTCACCGGCGGCTTCACCGGGCGCGAGGGTGTGTCGGTCGACGTGCAGGACACACTGGACGGGTGCGAATCCATCCTGGACGGGGAAACCGACGGCTGGGCCGAAAGCTCGCTGTACATGGTGGGGGCGCTGGCCCAGGCGCGGGAGCGGGAAAAACGGAGCCGCACATCATGAGGCTGACTGTCCTGGCCCCGCTTTCCACCATCGTCGACCGCGGCGACCTGTTCCAGGTCGCGGGACGGGACAGCAGCGGCGCCTTCGCCATCAGGCCCGGCCATGCCGATTTCATCACCGTGCTGGAACCCAGCGTGCTGACCCTGCGCGGCGATGATGGGGTGGAAAGCTACTGCGCGGTATCCGGTGGGCTGCTTCAGGTGACGGGCGACGACATCATGGTTACCACACCGCAGGCCGATATCGGTACCGAACTGGGCCCTCTGATCGACCAGATCCGGGCGCGCACGGCGCGGGAGGCGGCGGAGCGACAGCAGGACACCACAACCGAACACCGGCTTCAGGCCGCCCTGATTCGCCATATGCTGGACAGCGTGGCGGAGAACGGGCACACGGCGGGGGGAACCGGACCATGACGGAACCGCCCCTGATCGACCCGATCCGCCGTCACCAGCGCGACCAGGAACGGGCGCTGGCGGAGAAGAAGCGCGGTCTGGGCGCCACCCTGGCCCTGATCGGCACACTGGGCTGGCTTATCGTGCTGCCGCCGCTGGGCGGTCTGTTCCTGGGTCGCTGGCTGGATGGGCGCAACGGGTCGGGGCAATTCTGGACCCTGTCCCTGCTGTTCACGGGCATCGCCATCGGTTGCTGGATGGCCTGGCGCCGCGTGACGGAGGAGAATGGCCATGATTGAAACCCTGAACGGTCCCGGTGCCGTCGCCGGGTTGCTGGCGCTGCCCGCGGGTGCCGCGCTGGGCGCCCTGTTCTTCCACCTGCTGGCCCTGAACACACGGCTTTACGCCCAGGGGCGGGTGGCGCCGGCGGCCGGGCTGCATCTGCTGCGCGTGGGTGCGACGGCGGGCCTGTTCGTGCTGGCCGCCACGCAGGGGGCCTGGGCCTTGCTGGGCCTGTTGGGCGGTTTCCTGATTGCGCGGCCCTTCATGCTGCGCCGGGAAAGGGGGGCAGCATGAACCTGCCGTCCCCCTTCGAATCCGCCACCGCCTTCACGCTGGGGCCGCTGGCCATCAGCTGGTCCGTCGTGGAATCGGTCACGCTGACGGTGCTGCTGACGGGCCTGTCCTGGCTGCTGACGCGCCGGATTGATGCCGAGAATCCCGGCCGCGTGCGCATTGTGCTGGAAGCCATCGTCACCACGGTCAAGGCACAGCTGGACGAGGTGATGCAGACGGACAGCCGGCCCTTTCTGCCACTGCTGGGCACCCTGTTCATCTTCATCGCCACGGCCAATCTGGCGGGGCTGGTACCGGGCTTCGGGTCGCCCACGGCCAAGCTGGAAACGGCCATGGCGCTGGGCCTGGTCACCTTCGGCGCCGCCCAGGTGCTGGGCGTGGCGCGGCGGGGCTTCTGGGCCTATCTGGCCAGTTTCGCCCATCCGCGCTGGTGGATGACGCCGCTGAACATCCTGTCGGACCTGACCCGCACCCTGTCCCTGACGCTGCGCCTGTTCGGCAATGTCATGAGCGGGGAATTCGTCATTGCCATCGTCCTGGGCTTGGCCGGCTTCATGGTGCCGGTGCCGCTGATGGCGCTGGAAACCATGCTGGGCCTGATCCAGGCCTATATCTTCACCATCCTGGCCGCCGTCTTCATTGGCGGGGCCGTCGGTACCATCGAGAAAGGTTGATGCCATGACGATCGAGATGATCAGCATCCTGGCCGCCGCCTTCGCCGTCAGTTTCGGGGCCATCGGCCCGGCACTGGCCGAAGGTCGCGCCGTGGCGGCAGCACTGGATGCCATCGCACGACAGCCGGATGCCGCCAACACGGTATCGCGCACCCTGTTCGTCGGTCTGGCCATGATCGAAACAACGGCCATCTATTGTCTGGTCGTGGCCTTGCTGGTGCTGTTCGCCAACCCGTTCGTGCAATAAGCCCATGCATATCGACCTGACCACCCTGGCCTTGCAGGCACTGAACTTCCTGGTGCTGGTCTGGCTCCTGGGCAAGTTTCTGTACAAGCCTGTGCTGGCCGCCATCGACCGGCGGGAAACGGCCCTGGCCGAACGCCGGGAACAGGCCGATGCCGCCCTGCGCAATTCCGCCCGGGAGCGTGAGGATTTGACCGCCGAGCGGGCGGCCCTGGCCGCGGAAACCGACCGTCTGCGGGCTGGCGCGCGGGCCGCGGCCGATGCGGAACGATCCGCCATCCTGGCCGATGCGCGCACCATCGCCGACCAGTTGCGCGACGCCGGCCGCACCCGGCTGGAACAGGAACGCACCGATGCGCGCCGCGCCCTGGAATCCCAGGCCGGAGAGGTGGCGGTCACCATCGCCACCAAGCTGCTGGCCCACACAAGGCCGGAAATGGCGACGCGGCTGTTCATCGACAGCCTGTGCCACGATCTGGAAGCCCTGGACGAGGCGGGCCGCGCGCGGCTGCTGAACGGCAAGGGTGATGCCCAGATCCTGACTGCCTTCCCCCTGCCCCAGGCGGAGGCAACGGCCCTGGCCCGCCGGATCAAGGCCGTGCTGGGCGACGGGCTGCATCTCAGCTGGGGGCTGGACCCGTCGCTGATCGCCGGGGTGGAACTGCAGTTCCGCCACCATTTCATCCGCCATAGCTGGCGCGAGGCCCTGGCGGCGGCGCGTGACAGGGTGACCCATGCAGACCACGCTCTCCCAGGCGCTTGAGCAATGGGCGGCGACGGCGCGGCACCGGCTGGACCATGTCCCGCCCGCGCCGGGCTGGGAAGCCGTCGGCCGCGTCGGCGCCATCAGCGACGGCATTGCCCAGGTGACGGGACTGTCGGACGCCCGCGCCGATGAATTGCTGAGCTTTCCCTGCGGTGTACCGGGTCTGGTGCTGGATCTGGCCGCCGATCGGCTTGGCTGTTTGCTGCTGGGCCCTTGCGACCATATCCAGGCCGGCGACGTGGTGCGCGGCACCGGCCGCGTCGCCCGCGTGCCGGTGGGCGACACGCTGCTGGGTCGGGTCATCGACCCGCTGGGCCGGCCCCTGGATGGGGGCGCCCCGCTGCGACCCGAACGTCAGGACCCGGTGGAAAAGCCCGCTCCACCCTTGACCGACCGGGGCAGCGTGGCCCAATCGCTGGCCACGGGCACGACCATCATCGACGCCCTGTACCCGATCGGACGGGGCCAGCGGGAATTGATCGTCGGCGATCGCGGCACGGGCAAGACGACCATCGCGGTGGATGCCATGCTGCGGCAGAAGGATGGCGACGTCATCCCCGTCTATTGCGCCATCGGGCAGCGGGCATCGGCCGTGCGCGAAGTGGTGGAAACCCTGCGCACGGGCGGCATGCTGGGCCGCAGCGTCGTGGTCGTCGCCCCACCCGATGCGCCGCCGGGCCTGCAATGGCTGGCCCCTTCGGCTGCCATGACCATGGCGGAATATTTCCGGGATACGGGCCGGCATGTGCTGCTGGTGCTGGATGATCTGACCAAGCATGCGGCCATGCACCGGCAGATCTGCCTGCTGCTGCGCCGCCCGCCGGGGCGAGAGGCCTTCCCCGGGGATATTTTCCACCTGCATGCCCACCTGCTGGAACGCGCGGCCAAGCTGTCGGAGGACAAGGGCGGCGGGTCGCTGACCTGCCTGCCCGTGGTGGAAACCCAGGCCGGCAACATGTCGGCCTATATCCCCACCAACCTGATCTCCATCACCGACGGGCAGATCGTGCTGGATGCCCGCCAGTTCCAGGCGGGCCAGCGGCCTGCCGTCGATGTCGGCCGCTCCGTCAGCCGCGTCGGCGCGCGGACCCAGCCGCCCGCCCTGCGCAGCCTGGCCGAGCGGCTGAAGCTGGAATATGCGCAGTTCCTGGAACTGGAGGCCTTCACCCGCTTCGGCGGGCTGGTCGATGAACGCACCCGCATCGTCGTCGACAATGGCCGCCGGCTGCGCACCCTTTTGCAGCAGCGCCAGGGCCATCCCCGTGGTCTGGCGGCGGAAGTGGCCCTGCTGCTGGCCCATGCCGAAGGGCTGCTGGCCGGGCTGGACCTGCCGGATGTCGCCGGCCGGCGCGACGCCATCGCCGATGCCGCCGATGCGCATGAGGGACTGGCCGGCCGGCTGACCCACCCGCACGGCGCGGACGAGGCCGACCTGTCCCTGCTGCGTGGGTTGATCCAGGCGGTCGAAGGATGAGCGTTGCGGCCCTGGAATATCGTCAGGCCACGCTGAGCAGCCTGCTGGGGGTAGTGGAGGCTTTGCGGTCGCTGGCGGCGGCCAAGCAGCAGCGGGCCCAGTCATTGATGCCGGAGGCCGGCCGCTTTGCCGATGCCGCCGGACAGGGACTGGCCGTCTTCGGTCCGTCGGATGCCGTCAGCAATGCCACCCCCGCCCTGCACCTGCTGATCGGTCCGGAACAGGGCTTCACCGGCGGGCTGGCCGGTCGCGTCGTCGAAGCACTGCCCGCCGCGGTGCGCCAACCGCTGATCATTGGCAGCCGCACTTTATCGGCAGCACAGGCGCGCGGCATCGACACCTCGCGCTGGCTGCCCTCCCCCGGGCAGGTCACGGCCCTGGCCGATCTGGCGGCGGCATTGAACCGGCAATTGCCGGAGAACCAGGCGATCGACATCACCCATGCCGCCGCCACGGGCCCCGCCCAGGTGCGGCTGCCGCCGCTGCCCCATCTGGCGCGCCCTCCCGACTGCCTGATCCAGTTGCCGTCCGGAAATGTGCTGGCCGGCGCCGCCCGGCTGGACCGTCTGGCCCGCCTGACGGCCATCCTGCTGGATGCCTATCTGGCTGAACAACTGGCACGACTATCCACCCTGACGGGCGCGCGTGAACGGATACGGGAACGGCTGGAGCAATTGTCCAGCCAGTTGACCAGCGCGCGCCAGGATGCCATCAGCCAGGAGATCGCTGATCTTTGGGCTGGTCGCTCAGCCCTGGCGACAACCGCTGGCTGATCTGCACGGTGTGACCCTTCGGTTTGTTGATGCACATGACAGTATGCTTTACTCTTGGGAAACAGTTTAATTTTCCTTAAATTTGGCGTTAACCGGTTATGGCCCAATCCCGTCGTTCCAGCTTCATCCTGACCAGCCTTCTCGGCATCGCAGCTTCGACAGGATTGCTCTGGTTTGTCACCCACTCGGGCGGTGACGCCGGCTTTTTCTATAATCAGGAAGGTTTGATCATCGTCGGCGGTGGCGTCACTTGCGTGGCGCTGCTCGCATTCCGCGGGGACGAGATCGGCGCGGCCCTGGGCGCCGTCGCCTCCGTTTTCCGCCGGCCCGGCGGCGCCGACCGTGACGTGGCCGAACTGGTGGAAGTGGGCAAGCTGCTCTACGGCAAGAATATCCAGGCCGCGGACGAGCGGGTGCGCAAGGTGGCCAGCCCCTTTCTGCGCCTGGGCATGCAGATGGTGGTGGACGGGGCGTCGCTGGACGACCTGATGCACATCATGAACTGGCGCATCCAGAAGATGGTGGAAGCCGAACAGGCCAAGTCCCGCTTTTTCCGCGTGCTGGCCTCCTTCGCGCCCGCTTTCGGCCTGCTGGGTACCCTGGCCGGCATGGTCGGCATGCTGAAGCAGCTCGGCTCCGGCGATATCGGCCTGATCGGGTCATCCATGGCAGTGGCCATGCTGGCCACGCTTTACGGGCTGATCCTGGCCAATCTTGTCTTCAAGCCGCTGGCCATCAAGCTGGAACAGCGCACCACCGAACAGGTGGCGCAGATGAATGTCCTGCTGGAAGGCATCGTGCTGGCCCATCTCGGCCGCTCCCCGTCGGTGATCCAGGAGACCCTGGATACCTATCTGCTGGAAGCGCATGAAGAGGTGCGCAGTGGCCGCTGAACCCCTGCGCAAACCGGTGGACGCTGAACGCGCCCGCCGCGCCGCCAACGTGAAGGCGACCAGCATCAAACCCGCCGAACCGGCCGAGGAAACGGAGGAATGGGTCGTCAGCTATATGGACATGGTGACCGTGCTGATGACCGTGTTTCTGGGCATGCTGGCCCTGATGGGCATGGACGGGCGCATCGCCAACCCGACCGACAAGGAACGCGCCGACGCCGCCGTCGTGGAAAAGGTTCTGGAGGAACCGCATCCCGTCGCCATCGTAGAGCCGGTTTCACCGTCACCATCGGCAGCGGGTACCCCCGCGCCAATGGTGGCGAACGCCCCATCCCGTCCAATCGCCGCCCCGGTGCCCCAGCCACCCGCCGTGGCCGATATGCCGTCGCCGCCGCCGGCCAGGGATCGCGAACTGTCGCCGGGTGCGCGGCAATGGTTGACGCACCTGGAGGCCATGGGTCTGCCGCCGGAAGTCGATATCACGACCCAGGACCGCAAGGTCTCCATCGTTGTGCGCGACCGTATCCTGTTCAATTCCGGCTCCGCAACGCTGCAGCCGGAAGCGCTGGACCTGTTGCGCACGCTGACGCCCCACCTGCTGGCCCTTCCCGGCTCCATCACCGTGGAAGGCCATAGCGACGATGTCGCCATCAAGACGGTGCGCTTCCCGTCAAACTGGGAATTGTCGGCCGCCCGTGCGGCGGCCGTCGTCCGTGCGCTGGAAGCCTTCGGCGTGCCATCCCACCGGCTGGGCGCCTTGGGACTTGCCGACAGCCGCCCGGTCACGGACGATCCCACGCGGCGGTCGGAAAACCGCCGCGTGGAAATCGTCATCGATACGGACGCCGAGTTGGCCCAATCGGCGACGCGCTGACGCGTTCAGCGCGGCTTGGCCTGAACGGTGCGGACCTGGATGGTGACATCACCGTTGAAGGTGACGCTGGCCGACTGATCCAACCCGATCTTATGGATGCCCGTCACAGCCCCCGTGGTGACCAGCGTGCCGGCCGGCAGGGCAATGCCGCGGGCCCGGCAATGGTTGATCAGGAAGACCAGGGCCGCCACGGGCGTGCCGGGGATGCTGGCAAAGCTGCCGGTACCCACCGTGGCGCCGTCGATGCTTGTCCCCACGGTCAGGCTTTCCGCCGCCGCTTCACGCCAGCCGGACAGGGCCGGACCGACGATCAGCCCGGCATTGTTGCCGTAATCGCTGACCACCACGGTCGGGCCCAGATCATTGATGGTGGCCAGCGGGCTGCCCGCCAGTTCGATACCCGCATGGACGGATGCGATCAGGGACAGGGCCTCCGTCTCGTCCCCCGCGCCGGTGGTCGGCATGTCGGCAGCCAGCTTCACCACGAACTCCCCCTCCACGGCAGCGAAGCCGCCGGGGATGATGGGCAGGTCGACAGTGTCACCCAACGAATAATCCCAGATATTACCGTCGAACACCGGCCCGGCCAGGCGCATGGCCCCCAGCTTCTCCCGGAAAGACGGCGGCACCATGCCGATCTTCCAGCCGCGCACGGGCGTGGGCCACAGGGCGCGGGCCGCATCCTGGATGTCATAGGCGGCGGCCAGCGTATCCGGGATCTGTCCCGGATAGTCGGGCAGGCTGCTGGCAGCACGGCGGGCGGCGACAAAACGCTGGGCGATTTCCTGGGACACGGACACCGGGGGGCTCCTGAAGGGATCGGGGATCAGGGCGCCACCTTACGATGACACCGGTTTCCTGGCAAGGCAGGCGCAAGGGCCCTACTGTGCCGGACCACTGCTTTCGCGCACAACCAGATGCGGCTGCACGATGGTTTCGCGCAGCTTGGCGTCGGGCTGGGCGATGCGCTGGATCAGCTTTTCCGCCGCCATCCGCCCCATGTCGCGGATGGGTGATCGTACCGTGGACAAGGCGGGACAGATGCGGGACGCCAGCGGGCTGTCATCAAAGCCCACCACGGTCAATTGCTGGGGAATGGCGATGCCCCGCCGATAGGCGACGCGATAGACGCCGACCGCCATTTCGTCGTTACAGGCAAAGATGGCCGTGGGCGGGGTGGGCAATGACAACAGCTTTTCCGCACATTCCTGCCCGCTTTCAAACGTGTAGGCGCCTTGTGCGTAATAGTCCGGGTCCAGCGCCAGACCGTGCCGCGCCAGACCATCGGCAAAGCCCCGGCGGCGTTCCTGGGCCGACCGGTATTGCGGTGTGCCGGCGATGAAGCCGATGCGGCGATGGCCCAGCCCGACCAGATGGTCGGCCACCTCCGCCGCTCCCTTGTAATCCTCATAGACGACCAGGTGGGCCGCCACATCCAGCGGCACACAGGCCACGCGCACAAAGCGGCACCCGACCTCCGTCAGCATGGCGGCCAGCGCGTCATCCTCCGACAAGGGCGGCAGCAGGATGACGCCGTCCAGCTTCTGCCGCTCCACGAACTGCCGCATCTCCTTCAGGAAACTGGGGCTGGTGCGGGCACAGGGATGAACGACCAGTTCAAACCCGCTTTTGCGGCAGGCCTCCAGAATTCCGCTCTGGATATTCACCACATACTGGCTGTTGGGATTGTCATAGATGATGCCCAGCAGAAACGATCGCTGCGACGCCAGACCACGCGCCTGGGGATCGGGCTCATAGCCGATATCATCGATCACCTTGGCGATCTTCTGGCGTGTTTCCTCATTCACCAGCGGCGACTGGTTGATGACGCGCGACACGGTCTTCTTCGATACCTCGGCCAGCCGCGCCACGTCATTGATCGTCGGCCGGCGCTTCTGGTCCCAGACATAGACGCGGGTCCCCCCCTCCGTTTCGGGCGCGGGCGGGGCGGAAATGCGGGCACCGGGCATGCGGCGTCATCCCTTTGCTGGGTATGCGTGACCATTGTCCCCCGGGACAATGGCTGACTTACTGCACCCTCTGTGGGGCGGAAGCAACCCTGAAAACAAAATGACTTAACGGATGATACGAAATCACCAGGCCGCGTGGATTTAAAACAATTGCCTGCATGGGGCCGGGAATGGTAACCGGTGTCAGGATATCTTGTATCAGAATGGCTGTAAACGCCGAAAATGTCCGCCGGGGAGGATGCCAGGATGCTGCGTCACCATGTCGTTTCTGGCCTGCTGGCCACCGCCTGCCTACTGGTTCCCGCCACCCTTGCCGCTGGGGTTGATGTGGTACCTGCCACGATCCCGGCCTTTCCGGGCGCGGAAGGGGCCGGGGCCTATGCGATGGGAGGACGCGCCGGCCGCGTCTTCATCGTCACCAGCCTGGATGATGACGGGCCAGGCACCCTGCGGGAGGCGGTGAAGGCCAAGGGGCCCCGCACCATTGTCTTCGCCATATCCGGCACGATCCAGCTGAAATCCCCCCTGCATGTCCGCAACGATTTCATCACCATCGCGGGTCAGACCGCCCCCGGCGGCGGCATCAGCCTGCGCGATTATCCGCTGCTGGTGTCAGCCAACCATGTGGTCATCCGCCATATCCGCTCCCGTCTGGGCAGTGCCGGCGGTCAGGAAGGCGACGCCATCTCCATCACCGATGGCAAACACATCATCCTGGACCATGTCTCGGCCAGCTGGTCGACGGATGAAAGCCTGTCCGTCTCCCAGAAATACAAGGACGGGATGACCGGGCTGGATCAGGTGACGGTGCAATGGTCCGTCATCGCCGAAAGCCTGAACCATTCCATCCACGCCAAGGGCGACCATGGCTATGGCTCTCTGGTGCGCGGTTCCTTCGGCGCCCGCTATTCTTTCCATCATAATCTCTGGGCCAACCATTCGTCGCGCATGCCGCGGCCGGGCAATTTCGAGAGCGCAGCGGACGACCCGACCGGCCCCTTCATCGATTTCCGCAACAATGTCTTCTTCAACTGGAAGGGGGCAGGCAAGGAGGGGGCGTCGGGCTACAATGCCGATACGGACGCCGTCTCCGCCTATAATTTCGTGAACAATTACTACATTGCTGGCCCCAATTCGAAGGGCGCCATGGCCTTTGATGAGAAAAGCCCGGTGGCCAGGGCCTATTTCGCCGGCAACTGGATGAACCATGCGGAACCGGCCGACCCCTGGTCGCTGGTCAGCGGCGTGCAGGCGCCGGCATATCGCCAGCCCGCCCCCATCCCCATGGCGGCGGTGGCAACGGAACCCGCAGCAGACGCCTTCAAGGCGGTGCTGGCCAGGGCCGGTGCCGGACGCACGCGCGACAATGTGGATGAACGCATCATCGCCGGCGTAGCCAAGGGTGAAGGTCGGCTGATCAACAGCCAGGATGATGTCGGCGGCTGGCCGGCGCTGGCATCGGGCACGGCCCCGGTCGACAGCGACCGCGACGGCATGCCCGACACCTGGGAACAGGCGCACGCCCTGAACCCCGCCGACCCGGCCGATGGGGCCAAGGACCGCGACGGCGATGGCTACACCAACCTTGAAGACTATCTGAACAGCCTGTGACGATGCTGATCAGGTGGCGGCGAAGGCCGCCGCCGCGCGGGCGTTCTCCGTGATGCCAGCCCAATCGCCGGCGGCGATCTGCTTGTTGGTGGCGATCCAGGAACCACCGACGCCGACGACATTCTTCAGCGCCAGATAAGAGGCGACCTTGTCGCGGCCGATGCCGCCCGTCGGGCAGAAGCGGGCCTGAGGCAGCGGTGCCGCCAGGGCCGCGATGGTCGCCGCCCCGCCATATTGTTCGGCTGGAAACAGCTTCAGCACATCGAACCCGTCATCCAGACGGGCCAGCACCTCGCTGGGTGTGGCGACACCGGGAACGACCGGCACCCCGCAGGCGCGCAGCGGCGCCACCAGGGCCGTCGTGGTTGCCGGCGTGACGATGAAATCCGAACCAGCCGACATGGCGGCATCCAGGTCCGCCGGCTTCAGGATGGTGCCGGCACCCACCACCAGGCCGGACACGGCCCGTTTCATTTCCGTGATGGCGTCCAGGGCGGCCGGCGTACGCAAGGTCACCTCAACCACCGAAAGACCACCCGCATGCAGGGCCACGGCCAGGGGCCCTGCATCCTCCACCCGCTCGATCGTCAGAACGGGAATGACGGGCGAGGTGCGCAGCAGGGCGCTGAAAGCCGACATGTTCACGGAACCGATACTCCCCAGAAATGAAAGGACGGACAAGGAAACGGCCCCTCCTGTCCGGAGGGGCCGCATGGAGTTTCAGGAACAGGGATAACGAGGATCAGTACTTGTACTTGGCGCCCAGGAAGAATTGACGGCCGTAATGGACATATTCTTCCAGGTTCTGGCGGCTGCTGGTGCCGACCCAGCGCTCGTCGAACTGGTCGGTCAGGTTGATGGCTTCAAACGTCACCGACACCTGATCCGTCACGTCATAGCTGACCGAAGCGTCCAGGTTGAAGGTGGAAGCCTTGCCACGGATATCGTTGTTGTTACCCGGCGAGATCTGCGTCAGGTACTGGTCGCGGAACGAACCGGAGACGCGGGCGCTGAACCCCTCCACTTCGTAATACAGCGTGGCGTTGAAGGATTTCGGCGACAGGCCGACCAGCGCTTCGGTAACGGTGCTCTTGCCGACAAGGTAATCGATATCGGACTTCACATAGGTGAAGTTGGCGATGCCACCGAAATTATCGAACGGCGGCGGCAGGAAGGTGAAGGGCTTCTGGATCGAGATTTCCAGGCCCTTCAGCGGACCGCCACTGGTGTTCTGCGATCGCGTGACGGTAAAGACACTGTCCACCGTGTTGCCATTGGCCAACAGCACCGACGGCAGGCCCGTATCCTTGAAGGCCACGGTTTCGGAGACCTTCTGGATATAGGTCTTGATATTCTTGTAGAAGAGGCCGACGGAAACCAGCGTCTCCTTCTCCGGATACCATTCGAATGAAAGATCCAGCGTATCGGCCTTGATCGGTTCCAGATAGGGATTGCCGATCGACAGGGTCAGCGCATTGTTGTTGATCGAGCCGCCAGGGGTCAGATCCGGCAGATCGGGGCGTGCCATGACCTTGGCGGCGCCGAAGCGCACCAGAAAATCATCCACCGGTTCCAGCGTCAGGTTCAGGGCCGGCAGCGTGTTGTCATAGTCACGCTCGATGGTGACAGGCGTCGTACCGACATACCCGACCGAGGTCAGTTCCGTCTTCACCTGACGGACACCAATATTGCCGCGCACCGGCATGCCGGCCAGTTCGGTGTTGAAGTCAGCCTGGACATAGAAGCTGCGGCTCTTCTCCCCTGCCGATCGGTTGGCGCCCAGCTGGTTGGACTTGTCCAGACGGAAATCGCCGTAGGCGTTCTTGCAGTTGCAGTAGATGTCCAGGATCTGCGCCACCTTGTCGATCGACGGCACCACCCAGGCCGTGGGTGTGCCGTCGGGCATGCCCAGATGGCGGCCGAAACCGGTGACCAGATCGGAGATGCTGGCGATGGTCGTGCCGGCCGGCAGCGCAACGGCCGCTTCGGTCAGGGTTGCCGTGCCATTGCCGTAGGGGTCGATGGTGGCATAACGGCGCTGTTCCACCGTCGTGAAGTCGTACTTCTTGAAAATGCCGCCGGCCTGCAATTGCAGCCAGTCATTGGCATCCCATTCAAAGTCGCCACGGAAGGTGCGGAACTCGTTATCCGTCTTGTTGGGACGCATGCGGATCAGCGACTGATCGCCGGCGATGGTCCCCCCCTTCGCCAAGCGGGTCGACGGGCTGAAGATATATTTGGACGGGTCGGTGACGTCGAACCCGTAATTGAAGGAGGGCAGGTTCTTGTTGCCGGTGAAGTCATAGCTGTAGCCATTGACGTTATAGGCATCCAGCGACAGCGTGGTCTGCACCGGATTATCCTGCTTGGACGACGACCAGCCGGCCTGCCCCTTGAAGCGGAACGTATCAGTGAATTCCTGGTTCAGCCCCACGGAATATTGCAGGAACTTGGTTTCCAGCTCGTCCAGGCGCTGTTCGGTACGCACGTCGACACCGTTGAAGGTGCCGGCGATCAGGTTGCCCATGTCGTCATACTTGGCGTTGACAACGGTGGTGCCGCCCATGCCGCCCGCACCGGTATTGCGGCTGAAGGAGATGACTTCCAGATACTGTTCCTGGCGCGTGCCCTTCAGATTGGCATAGAGCAGGTCCAGATCGATCTGCGTCGTCTCGAACGGCTTGAACTGCAGCGCCGACGTCACGCCCAGGCGATCCTGGTCATAGTCCAGACGGCCATAGCGCGGAATGCGCGGGTGCCAGGCCGACTGTTCGGGCAGGGCGCGGTTGGCCGGGGAATTGCTGACGGTCGTGGGCGTCGGACCACCAAACAGGAAGTTGCTGGTGGCGCTGCCATTGCCATTGGTACCGATGGCTCCGATCGTATCGATGCCGCGTTCCCAACGACCGGTGGAAGAACCTTCCTCCAGCCGGTTGGTCTGGGCATAGGCGACAGAAACCAGGGCGCCGATCTTGCCATCGGCGAAGGTGTCGGACACCAGCAGGGTGCCGCGCGGGTCCTTCGACTTCGACAGGTCGTTGTAGCCGATCTTGCCGGCCGTGGTGAAAACGAACTTGTTGTAATCAAAGGGCCGGGCCGTCTGCAGGTCGACCGTGGCGCCCAGGGAGCCTTCTTCGGTCTCCGCCGACGCGGACTTGCGCACGGTCAGGCTGTTGAACAGTTCCGACGCGAAGACCTGGAAGTCGAAGCCGCGGCCGCGATTGGCGCCGCCCGAACCATCCTTGCCGCCCGTCGTCGCCAGCGCTTCCAGCCCGTTCAGGCGGACGCGGGTGAACTGCGCGCCCAGACCACGCACAGTGATCGAACGGCCCTCGCCGCCGTCACGGTCGATCGACACGCCGGGGATGCGCTGCAGAGATTCGGCCAGATTGGTGTCCGGGAACTTGCCGATATCCTCGGCATTGACGACATCGACGATGTCGTTCTCATTCTTCTTCTTGTTGATGGCGCTGGCCAGGCTGCCGCGGAAGCCGGTGACGACGATTTCTTCCAACTGGTCGCCGCCCGTGCTCTGGGCTTGCGCTGCGGCCGGGATCAGGCCGGCCAGCATGACCAGGGCGGAGGCACCGGCCAAACGACGACGGATGCAGGGCGTACCCGCGAGCTTCTTCATAGCTTCCTTCCCCTTCAAAGTTATATCGCCCTGGTCTTTTCCCCCGCCTTGGACCCACTGCCTGGCAGGGGGATGGAGGAGCGCCGGACGGATTCGCGTATACTGTTGCCGGCTTTGCCTTGATGGCATTGACACCGGTGACAGGCCCATTAATGTCCCGAACTGACACCGGTGGCAATAGGCTTTTGCAATGATTTCGCCAAGTTTGTATCAAGATGTGGCACAAATCCCGCAGGTTCAGGGGGATAGATTGGCCAAGGGGGAAATGTCGATGACCAGCCGTATCGTGTGTTTCGGGGAATTGCTGATGCGGCTGACGGCCCCGGGGCGGGAAATGCTGCTGCAAACTCCCCGCCTGGACGTGAGCTTTGGCGGGGCAGAGGCGAATGTCGCCGTCTCCCTGGCCCGATTCGGCTGGGATGCCGCCGTCGTCTCCACCCTGCCGGAAAACGGCGTCGGCGAGGCCTGCCGCGGCGAGTTGCGCCGCCATGGCGTCGACACACGCGCCATCCACATGCGCCACGGCCGCATGGGGCTCTATTTCCTGACGGTTGGCGCCATGCAGCGCCCGTCGGAAATCATCTATGACCGTGCCGGTTCCGCCTTCGCCCAGACGGAGGCGGCCGCCTATGATTGGCCGTCGCTGCTGGCCGGGGCGCAATGGCTGCATATCGGCGGCATCACGCCCGCCGTCAGTGCCCATGCCGAAGCAGCCGTGGTCGCGGCGGCCGAAGCGGCGAAGGCCGCCGGCGTGAAGGTCTCCTTCGACTGCAATTACCGGGCGAAGCTGTGGCAGGATCGGGGCGGCGATGCGCCCGCCGTCTTTGCCCGGCTGGCCGCGACGGCGGACCTGATGTTCGGCAACGAACGCGACATCGCCCTGATCCTGGGGGCTGATTTCCATACGCTGTCGCCGTCGGAACGTTTCCTGGCGGCGGCCGAACTGGCTTTCAAGACCTGGCCGGATCTGCAGAGGCTGGCCTCAACCATCCGGGCGCATCACGATGTCGACCATCAGGAAATCACGGGCCGAGTCGTCGCCCGCGACCACCGCGTCCATTATTCCCGAACCTACAAGCTGAACGGCATTGTCGACCGGATCGGTGGCGGTGACGCTTTCGCGGCCGGGCTGATCCATGCCGTCGACAAGGGCATGGCCACCGATGCGGCCATCAATTTCGCCGCCGCCGCCGCCGCCCTGAAGCATTCCGTGCCCGGCGACGCCAATCTGGTCGGCATCGCCGATGTGATGAGCCTGGTGAATGAAGAGGGTCTGGATGTGAAGCGCTGAGCCGGATCCTGATACCAACGGTCAAAATTCTTGACTGTTGGTACGGCGGCGACGGCCGCCGCGCGGCCCATGCCGCGTAAGCCAAGCCCACGGGTGCCGCCGCCCGGCGTTTGAGGGGCATGATATGGAAAGGGCGGGGTCTCCCCCGCCCTTTCCCGTCAGTCCCGGATTTCGATCAGTCCGTCCCGCTCCTCGGCCGCCCGTGCCGGGTCCAGCACCGGCGCCGCCGCACGCGCATCATCGTCACGATCCGTGGTCGGCACCGTCTGGACCAGCGGAACGTCCAGGCGATGGCGCTCGACCGTGCTGGCGATGCCAAAGACGGGGCGTCCGGCGAACAGATAGGTCCCATTTCGGTCGCCCAGGACGGTGACCAGATCGGCCGCATCGACGCCGCTGTCGCCCGCCACGGAACCATTAGCATTGAAAGTTCCCGCACCGCGATAGGCCAGGCCACCCACCTGCACGTCGCTCAGCGTCGCGCGCCCCGCCGTATCGACCCGCAGCACGCCCTTGACCCGCAGCGTCCCGCTGCCCGTGATCGTCCCACCGGACAGCGACGCTGTATCGGCCGTCAAACTGGCCAGCGACAAGGCGCCGCCAGCCGTAGCCGCCACCTGCGCCCCGGCGACATTGGTCAGCGTAACCGCCTTGGCACCGGTCGCAGTGACAGACTTCACCGCTGTCAGGCTGTTGGTCGTCAGCGCGTCGCCCGCCGTCACCGCGATCGATTCCGCCGTTGCGGTGGTCAGGGTCACCGCCTTGGCGCCGGTAACGGTCAGATCCTTGGTTGCCACCAGGGCACCCACCGTCAATGCCTCACCGGCACCAATGGTGATCTGGTTGGCGGTGATGCCGGACAGGCTGGCAGCCTTGCCGGCGGTCACCGTGGCCGTTTCCGTGGCCGTGATCGCCCCGGCCGTCAACATATCGGTTCCGGTCAGCACGACGCTGCGGCCGGACAAGGTCCCGGTCTTTACCGTGGTGCCAGCCAGGCCCAGGGTCCCCGTGACCGATATGGGCGAAGCCAGGCTGACAACACCGCCCGCCACATCCAGACCGCTCAGCCCGTTAACCGCGCCGGCCGCCGTGACGGCTCCCTTGCCGGCCTGCACCGACAGTTGGTACGCGCCGGAGACGGGGCCTTCCAGACTGACATTGTCGGCCCCCGCACCGGCCGTCGCCAGCTTGGCATTACCGGCCAGGGTCAGCGGCCCGCCAACGCGGATACCACCGCCGACCGTGCTGACCAGATCACCGGCCAGGGTCATGGTCCCCGCATAATCCTGCAGGCCCGTCGTCGTGACCGACTTCAGCGACACGGTCGAAC